>NZ_JAGWCZ010000003.1:0-305702 GCF_020657855.1 Clostridioides sp. ZZV14-6153
ATTTCTATATTAGCAGAAACTGAAATAGAGAAACTAAAAACTATTGATAAGAAAATAGGTGTAGATGTTGGATTGAAAGAATTTGCAATATGTAGCGATGGATTTAGAGTAGATAATCCTAAACACTTTAGAAAATCAGAGAAAAGATTAACTAAACTACAAAAGGACTTATCAAGAAAACAAAAAGGAAGCAATAATAGATATAAAGCAAGATTGAAGGTAGCAAGGTTGCATCAAAAGATATCAGACCAAAGAGCAGATTTCCTAAATAAGTTATCAACTAAACTAATACACGAAAACCAAGTTATAGTTATTGAGGACTTGAAGGTAAAGAATATGGTGAAAAATCATAAGTTAGCGAAAGCTATAAGCGAAGCAAGTTGGTCGGAGTTCAGAAGAATGTTAGAATATAAAGCTAATTGGTATGGTAGAGAAATAATAGTAGCAGATAAGAATTTCGCATCTAGTCAATTATGTTCTAAATGTGGATATAAAAATCCATTAGTGAAGAACTTAGGACTAAGAGAATGGGAATGTCCAGAGTGTGGAGCATTCCACGATAGAGATATCAATGCAAGTATCAATCTACTAAACTTAGCCATATAAATGGTAATCATAAGGGTTAGGAACTAGCCTAATAGCTTGGAGATACTGATAACAATAGTTATCTTGACCAAGAAGCCACCACTTCAAACATTACCGTAGGTAGTTAAGTGGATGGTAGTTCACAGATTCAAATAAAGTATTTAGAGTGTGTAAAAGAATTAATAAAGTTGCAATTTGATTTTTTTATAAGTATAATATAATAGATTGTTAATTTTTATGAAACTTACAATCTTTAATACAATTTTAATAAATATTTCACGAATTTGGTATAAAAAATATGCTGTTTACGTGATAATAAAAATGTTATCAAAATTTTATGATAAAATAAATTATGAACAAAAAGAAAGGAAAATACATTAATGTTACAAGTTACAGGTGTTGGACTTAGATTTGGTGATAAGGAACTATTTAAAGATGTTAACTTAAAATTCACTAAAGGAAATTGCTATGGAATAATAGGAGCTAACGGTGCGGGAAAATCTACTTTTTTAAAAATATTATCAGGAGAAATAGAACCAAATACAGGGAATGTATCTATAACTGATAAAGAAAGAATGTCAGTTTTAAAACAGGACCACTTCGAATATGAGGAAGAAACTGTTTTAAATGTTGTTATAAGAGGGCATGAAAGACTTTGGAGTATAATGCATGAAAAAGATGCTTTATATATGAAAGAAGATTTTAGCGAAGAAGATGGAATAAAAGCTGCTGAGCTTGAAGGTGAGTTTGCAGAACTTGATGGATGGGATGCAGAAACTAATGCTGAAAAAATACTTATGGGTCTTGGTATAACTAAGGATATGCATTACAAACAAATGAAAGAATTAGTTGGTGGAGAGAAGGTTAAAGTGTTGTTAGCACAATCACTTTTTGGTAAACCTGAAATACTATTAATGGATGAGCCTACAAACCACTTGGATTTCAAATCAATAAATTGGTTAAATAACTTTATAATGGATTTAGAAGAGTCTATAGTTATAATAGTATCACATGATAGACATTTCTTAAATCAAATATGTACTAATATAGTTGATGTTGACTTTGGTAAAATACAGATGTATGTTGGAAACTACGACTTCTGGTATGAATCAAGTCAATTAGCATTACAACTTGCTAAAGACCAAAACAAAAAGACTGAGGAAAAGATAGCTCAATTAAAGGAATTCATAGCTAGGTTTAGTTCTAATGCTTCAAAAGCTAAACAAGCTACATCTAGAAAGAAACAATTAGATAAATTAGAAGTTGAAGATATACAACCATCAAGAAGAAGATATCCATATGTAGGATTTACACCTGCTAGGGAAATTGGTAATGAAGTTTTAGAAGTACACAATTTAACTAAAACTATAGATGGAGTTAAAGTACTTGATAATGTTTCATTTAGATTGGATAGAGATGATAAAGTAGTATTTATGGGTGATGAAATAGCTACTACTGCACTTTTAAATATAGTTATGGGAGAACTTGAACCAGATAGTGGAGAATATAAATGGGGAGTAACTACTTCTCAAGATTATCTTCCAAAAAACCATAATAAGTTTTTCGATGGAGTAGAGTATTCTCTAGTTGACTGGCTTAGACAGTTTTCTGAAGAAAAAAGTGAGAGTTTTATAAGAGGATTTTTGGGTAGAATGTTATTCTCTGGAGAAGAAGCTTTAAAAGAAGCTCAAGTTATATCTGGGGGAGAAAAAGTTAGATGTATGCTTAGTAAGCTAATGCTTTCAAATGCAAATGTACTTGTGTTAGATGACCCTACTAACCACTTAGACCTAGAGAGTATAACTTCTGTCAATAAAGGACTTGAAAAATTCCCAGGAGTGCTTTTATTTACTTCTCATGACCATGAGTTTATATCTACTATAGCAAATAGAATTATAGAGATAACTCCAAATGGAATAATGGATAGAAAGATGGATTTTGATGAGTATTTAGAAAGTAAAGATATACAAGAACAATTAGCTAAAATGTATGGGAAAAATAAATAATATACTTTAGCTATCAATCTTGAATTTAATATAGAATCCGTTTAAAAGTATCTTACATGTTATATAAGCTAGAAAGTTATATATTAATTTTCTAGCTTATAAAAAATAACAAGGGGGTACTTTTTTTATGAAATTAAAAGATGCAATAGAGGAGTTTTTATTAGAATTAGATATAAGAGGAGCAAGTGATGGAACTAAAACTACATTTAGAAATGCTTTGAATATATTTAATGATTTTGTTGGTGAAATAGAATTAAAGGAAATAAAAGCTATTCATATTAAGGGATTTGCTAAATTCAATAAGGATAGAGGATTAAAACAAAAGACACAAAATATTTATATATCAGCAATTAGAGCGTTATATACTTATTTAATAGAAGAAGAAATGGTAACAAAGAATTTAGGTTTCTCTGTAAAATTATTAAATGCTACAGATAAAAAAGAAATAGAAGTTTTTACAAATGAAGAAATAAAGAAACTAACAAAATATAAAAGAAAATTTAATATAAAAGAGAGTCCTTATATAGCTGTGAGAGATAATTTAATAATAAATTTTTTATTAGATACAGGTTGTAGAAATCATGAATTAACAAATCTAAAAAGAAATGATATTGAAGATGGATATATATTTTTTAAGGTTACAAAAAATAGTAAACCTAGAATAGTTCCTATCTCCAAAAAACTTAAAAAAAATATGCTGAAATTTGAAAGAGCAAAGAAAGAACATTTTGAAAAGAATGGTATAACAAATAAAATGCAAGACTATTATTTTTTAAGTAAGAGTGGAGGTAAATTATTTACTTCTAATATAGGTCAAGTTGTACATAAGGCATGCTTTGGTTTAGATATACCAGAACATAAGGCATATCCACACAATTTTAGACATACATTTGCTGTTAATATGCTAAAGAATACAAGAGATGTATATTTGGTATCTAAGTTATTAGGTCATTGTAATATCAATATAACTGAAGATTATTTAAAAGGAATAACTAAACTTGATATTATAGAGTTAGCAAAAGGATATTCAATATTGGACAATTTAGAAAAAGGAGGGAAGTAATCATGATAAGTTACTATAAACTAGATTCTAAGTCATTAGCATTTGATGTAAATAAAGACATTGATTTAATAAGATTTAATCACTATTTAATGCAAAAAGAGAATATCCAAAGGCTGAAAGGTAATCTTAAAAGAGGTTACCTAGAATTATCATCTAAAGTTATTAGTGATGATATGAGAATTGATTTAAATAAGGCTAAGAGATTAGTTAAGAAGTTTTTGCAATTAGGAATTATAAAGCCAATAAATATAAGTAAAAGAAAAGGGATAGCATCTGTATACTCTTATAGTACAATTATGGCTGAATATGAACCTAATTGTGAACCTAATATTAAACCAGTAAATGAACCACATAATGAACCTAAACAAATAAGTAATAGCAATGGTTTTAAGGTTATAAATGAACCACATAATGAACCTAATGTTAAACCAGTAAATGAACCTAATTGTGAACCATCTAAAATAGAGTCTTTAAATATAAGTCCTTGTTGTTGTTTAGAAGAGCCACATAAAGATTTAGAAAATAGAATTGTAGAAGGAGCATATCAGCAAAAAATGAATCTCGAAGATGAGAGAACTTTACTTGTAAAAGAATATGGTATATCTATAACTATGTCACAAAAGAAATTAGTAGAGACTATGGATAAAGATGTGTTAAAGGAGTCAATCGAGATTACAGTAGCTCAAGAAGGAAAGTCATTCAGCTATCTGTATAAAGTGTACAAGGGATTATTGAGCAATAAAAAAGCCCCTGTTAGTAACGATAACAAGGACTCCAAGACTTATAAAAAGTCACCTAATAATAAAAATATTATACCACAAAATGGAGTAAATTATAAGACTAAAAATAAAAATAGTTTTAAAAATTTTACTGAGACGTTTACACAGTATGATACAAACGAACTTGATGATATAATTTCTAAAAGTCAAAAGGCAAAGTTTAAAATACCTGATGTTTCTTCAATTACATTTGTTTCCAGAATTTAATTTTGTGATATATTTTATGGTATAATTTAAGTAAATATATAAGTTTTAGGTGGTGATAAATATTAATATATATAATAAATTATCTTTAGATATGATTTCACATGATGCTAATACTATCATGAATATATATAATAATATTAATGGAAAAGAATACGCTGGTGTATTTTTTATGGGTATAATACCATATACTGCAATATGCATAGACAGTGCATTAGAATTTTTCAATGAATTTTTTAAATTTGAATTTGAACATGATATTGAAGAAGAATGGAAATTAGCTAAAGAGATAAGAGTTAAAATTAAATTGTATAATGATAAAATAAAAAATAATGCTGATGTATTAAATTCTATTCATGAATTTCAAAATGAATATTTTAAAAATATGTGTAGATTTAAATTTATTAAAAATTTGAATTTATATTATGATTTAGGCACATATTTACTAGAAAATAAGTATATAGGTAATACTTTTTTATATCATTGGTATTATGGATGTGATAAAAAGAAAAAAATATATAATTTTAATGGTATGAAAGATAGAAGTTTTACAGTAGCTGTATTATTAGGAAAAGTCATTAGTATATGTAATGAAATAGGAGGTAAGGAAAATAACATTAATATTTTGAATAGTAATTTGGAGTTGAAACATAAAGACTATAATTTATCAAGAAGTAAATATAAAATATTCAGTGAAAACTATGATGAAAATTTAACTACTATTGTATTTAATATTTTATGTTCAATTAATTTTGTGTTATACTTTTTGTCTAGTATTTTACCAAGTGATAATCAGTTATATTTTAGAATAAAATATATCTGCTATTATTATTCAATACATAGTATAAAAAAAATAGAAAATTATACAAAAAGTAATCATAAAAAAGGCAACAAGATAGATGTATTATACAAAAGAATCAATGAGTTAAAAACAAATCAAGAAATCATAAATACAGATTTTAGGAGTTGTATGGCACATTACATAATTAAACAGGAGTATATAAAAGAAAATGAATTGCTTTTAGATGTACCACTATATGGTCTTGTAGAAAAGTATTTTGGAAAAGATTATGTTTCACTTAACAATGAGATTCATGATAATCTTGTAAAGTTGGCAAATGTCATAGAAGATTTTATTTTGGCTAAACCAGATTAAATTGTACTTATGGTATCATATCTAAATCTGAGATATTAGGAAGTGTGTATTATAAAAATTAAAAAAAGAAGAAGTTTTTATTATAGTTTATTTAAGCAATATAGGATAGATTATATTCATATGTAATCTAAATATCTTACAATGGCATATACGAGGTAATAATTTTTAAACAAAATATGAGAACTTTGGAATACTACAATATATGGTTCGGGTGTGTTCGGCATTGGTTCGGCATTAAATAGGTACGAACTGAATATATTGAAAATTGCATAAGTATAATACATAATTAACTTATTAAAATAAAAATAAATGTGGAGATATGGGATGATAGATTTAAAAAAAAAGAGTGAAAAAACTAATACGATTAATAAAACTATAATAGTATGTAGTATTATAGCAGTAATAATATCCTTTTCTTTAGGATTTAAACTAGGGGAAGGAAGTATGGCTAAAAGATATATTGAACTTCAATCAAAAAATAAAGTAAATTACAATGTTGTGGATAAAAATGAAACCAAAGAAGAAAACATATCTAAAGGAGAATATATAGGCAAAAGTATATCAAATCCATATAACATAAAAGTTCCTTTTGAAGCTAAAGATTTAGAAGTAGAAATAGCTAAAGGGAAGAAGGATGCAGATGGACATTGGCTTAAAGGTAAAATAAGCAACCATAGTGAGATTGATTTCTCTGATGTAAGTGTAACAATAGATATAAATGGTGGAGAGGCAGTATCAAATATAGATTGTTTTCAAACTTTAAAATCTGATAAATCAAGAGCAGCAGATAATATATCTGATGTAGAAATAGATAAATTAGAAGCTTCAAGTGCTATAGTAAATTGGATTGATGAAAATGGAAAAGAACAATATATAGAAGTAGTATTTTAAATATTTTTCCTTAGCAATAAATATCTTTACATAAAAAAGGCAAAAGTTTATAATTACCAATGCCTTTTAAATATGTGTATTAATTATGTTGATTTATATAAGAGCTATACATATATATCTATATCTATAACACTTTGTATGAAATCATATAAAAATATTAAGTTCATAGCAGATAGTGCATCCATTTTATAAAGGTCAATACCATGTACACTATGTCTTGAAAGACCTTCAGCTTTTTTTGTACTCGCATAAAGAGAGTCTTTTATAAATTTGTGGTAAAATTTATCTATATCAATTTTCTCAAAAACCTCAAATTTCAATTTATCGCGGATAGTTTTAGTAGGAATGTTGTCTTGATTAGGACAACATTCAAATCGTATTAGATATTCAAGTAAAATAAACATTGAGGGACATATTGCTATGTAATTTTCATGGTACAATGATAGGTGAATACTGTCAATAAAAGAATCCATGTAAGTAGTATGAAATTTATTTTTCCATTTTAAAATCTGTAATAAATAAAATTCTTTTATATCTTTACAAAAAATAAAATTCTCTAAATCTTCAGTTTTAAAATCATGTTCTTTATTTTCTAAAAAGAATTTAACAGGAGGAAAAATATTTGAATTATAAAAACAATTTGCTAAATCATTTTCATTTTTAAAAAAGGCATGATATAAGTTTATTTTATAGGTATTAAATGTGCCTTTTAAGTTGATTAGAGAAGATTTGAATGCAGAAGTAATATTGGAAGCTATTTCTTTGCATTGCATTTGAAAAATTTCATTAATTATCTGGAATGAATTTAATATTTGTGTAGTGAAGTTTTTTTTAATATCATTATCAAATCTTTTAAGTAGTTCTCTTAAATTAATAAATTCTAATTCTATGTATTTAAAGTGTAAATTTGATTTTCTATTACCTTTTCTTCTATTATTTAACATGTTAATAATTCTCCTTGTTTTTCTAGTAAATAATACATATTATACCATATTTTACATGAGTAGTTTAAATTTACAAAAATATTTGGTACAATGTAATTAACTATAGTATTGGAGGTATAATTATGTCTGAAGAAAAGAATAAATACTCATTGATAGATATATCAAATCTATCTGAACCAATTATCAAGCTTATAGATACTTTAAGCATAGGTATAGGGACTTTATATGAACCAACAAAGATAAAAAGAACTGCAGATGCAATGGCATATGAGATGAAGACATTGAAAGAATCAACAGATTTTGATTCAAATATAACAATAAAAAGAGGTGGTGTAGAAATTACTATAGATAAAAATGGATTACAAGAAAATGCAATCATTTCATTAGTAAAAAAAGAAGTGAAAAGACAAATAAATAAAGAAAGGATTATCAGTAGAGCAGTAGAATTCATTGATAAAAAAGAAACAGTATCAAATGAATCAGTAGATAATGACTGGATAACTAGATTTTTTAACATATCACAAGATGTATCTGATGAGAAAATGCAAGTCTTATGGGCTAAAATATTAGCAGATGAAGTTGATAGACCTAAGTCATACTCTTTGAGAACTCTAGAAACTTTAAAAAATATATCTAAAGAAGAGGCTGAATTATTTACTAGGGTGGTAAAATTAACTTTTAATAACCCAATTACTAAATTCATACCAAATTACAGTGGCATTTTATCAAAAAAGGGAATAACATTATCAGATTTAATGTTGTTAAATGAATTAAATTTGATAACTTCAGATTTTAGTATAACAAAGGGATTGACGGTTTCAATAGAAAAAGACTTAGAAAGAGCTTTAATAATTGGAAATAAAAAATTGGTGTGTAGGACTAAAGCGATTATTAGGATACCTGCGATAAAATTAACAAATATAGGTACAGAATTAAGTAAATTAATTGATTTTGATGTTGATATATCATACCTTAAAGAAATAAGTGAAAAGATAGAAGAAGAAAATAAAGGGAAAGTAAGATGTTTAATTAAAGATATAGATAATGAATAAAAGTATTACAAAACAATAAAATTATAACTTTAATATATTTACTTGTATTTTGTTATACAATGATTACTTATAATTAAAGTGATATATATAATATAGGAGAAATACTTATGCAAGAGTGGGTATATGAAAATGATGATGAAAATTTAATAAGATATGTACTTGGTACAGTTGGAGATAAGACTCTTCTATGTTTTGGAGTTAATCCAAGTACAGCATCACCTAATAAATTTGGACAATACTCTTAAAAAGGTTCATAAAATAGCTTTATTTAATGATTATGACAGTTGGATAATGTTTAATGTTTATCCAAAAAGAGATACAAAATTTGATAATCTTCCAGATGTGCATAATGACGAGATTCATATAAAGAATATTGAAAAGATTAAAAATTATTTTAATAACACATCAACTAATAACGAATCAGAAATAAGTGTATGGTTAGCTTTTGGGAATCATATTTATGAGAGAAATTATTTACCTTTATGTTTAAAGGATATTTATAATGCTATAAAAGATTATAATATTTCATGGCTTACATCTGGATTGAATAAATCTGGTTCTCTTAAACATCCATTATATCAAAAGGATAATACTATATTGGAAGAATTCAAGATGGATGAATATATTTTAACATTAAAATAATAATACTTTTTTTAGCATCTCAAGGGAGGTGTTTTTTATAGTTGGATTATCTTTTAAAAATTTAATAAAAAATACTTGATTTATACAAAAAATGGTAATATAATAACTACAAGGAGAACGAATGTTTGATAAGGAGGTGATTTTATTGAAAAGATTAAAATTGTCATGAGTATAGGTATCATTAAAAAACATAGTAATATTCTGATTACAAATCAAATATGCAGTTCAGAAATTCCAATCTAGTAATAAACCAATATAAATATCTTAATAAAATATAATGTAGTTACTATGTATAAATTATAAGTAACTACAAAACAGAGGTGATAAATATATTCTGTGTAATTCAAGAATTAAAATTAAAAAAAGAGAATGAAGGAAAAAATAAGCGTTTAGAAGTATATACATGGAATTCAGGAAGTGGGGCTAATTATAAAACTCATTATTCATATCAATGGAGCAAAGAGAGATTTAAAAGACCAATCAAAAAGGCATATAAAATAGCAATACACAAGAGTTATAGAGAAAATGGTAAGGTAAAAAAGAAACAGTGGGTAATTGGAACTTGGGAACATTATAGTCTAATAGAATATGGATTCGATTTATGGAGAATTGATGACAAGCTTAAAGAGATGGAAATTACTGAAGATGAATTATATGATTTAATTTATGTTAAATTAGAGCCTTTAATGGATAAGATTGTACAAGAGTATCATAGTACAGAGGAATATAAAATTTATCAAGAGAATCTTAATATAATAGAGATATACAATAAGGCCAAGAATGAATTTGATAAAATATATGGTGCAGGTACATATGAATGTTGTTATGATGTATTTGGAGAATTAAGAAATGAAGAAGAATTAATTAAAATAAAGTTAGAATATAAAGAGAATAAGAGACAAGAAGAAGAATATAAAAAACAGTATTATGAAAATTATTATAATAGTAAAAGTAGTTATCAAAATATTAGCTATAGTAACTACAATGAAGAAGATAAGAAATTTTTGAAGAAGTTTTATAAAAAATTAGCATTTGAGTTTCATCCAGATAGAAATGATAATAATTCTGAGAGTACAAAAGCAATGAAGGTAATCAATAAATTAAAAGATGAATGGAATATCTAAATGGAGAGGAGATAAAACTAATTCAAAGGTTTGATAGGAATGGTAAAAAGGACTATCATTCAAACTGTAAAAACTGCAACTAATGGGTGGGGAAAATAGGGTATAAAATCGGCTGGAAAAGATATTAATATATGTAGGGGTAATTAATATTTCTACAAATAAAATGTATAATAAAAAAATTGAGAATGAAAAAGAATTATTATATATAAAATATGCAACAACGAGGATTATAATATTAAATCACAAGGCTTTAGCCGTAGTGATAGCAAGGAACGTAAGTGACGCGGTAGCTATAACTAACGCCTTCACTTCGTTCAGTTGTTATCCTCAGCTAAAGCTTCGGATTTACTATTTGAATTTAATAATACATATAGATTAAAAACCCCTTCATATGGTGACATATGGTAGCAAACCTAGAATATGTTAAAAGTTAATACAATTAGCAGAGATAATGATTCCACTAAAATGTTAAACAATATTATGAAACCTGTAGATAAGATGTGTCCAAAATAGGGTATAAAATCGGTTGGAAAATACATTAATATATGTAGGGATAAATAATATTCAAAAATAGAATTGTGTTAATTTTTGTATTAATTGAAACAATTTAAGCCCTGAAACTACATAAAAAATGGCATTTTAGTCTGAAAAAACAGGCAAATATGTCAATTCATGCTGTCCCAAAAAAGTCATTTTGATATATAGTCAAATGGAATAATTTTGGACAGTGAAATGACAAAAAGGAGGCATTTTATAGGTGAAAAAGCAATTTATAGGTGATTTTTTTACATTAGAAAAGTTACAAGAATTAAAAAAAGGGGTAAATTATACCATTTATGGAAGTACAGGTACAGGGAAAAGTTTATTTATTAGAGAGATTTTAGTTCCATATGCAGTAAAAGAAAACAAAACAATTCTGATATTAATGCATAGAACAGAATTAAGAGAACAATTTGAAAAAGAATTACATATAAGTTTAATAAAAAATTATGCTGAAACTAATTGTAATTGGATAATGGAACATCTAGTAAAGGTAAAATGTTACCAATCAACAGATGTAAACGAATTATATTGTTTTGATTATATAATTTGTGATGAATTCCATTATTTGATGTCTGATAGTTGGAATAAAATTACTAACATTATGCTTGAAGAATTAAATTCTATTAAAGATTCTATTAAGATATTTCTTAGTGCAACACAAAACAATGTAATAAAATTATTAAATGCTCCTATTGAACTATGTAGTTTAAAGAAAGATATTAAAGTTAAATCTGTTGAAAAAACAAGAAGTGATGTTTATTTAGAACATATTCATCATTGTAGTACTAAGGGGAAGGTATTAAATATAAGTAGTTTAGAAGATGCTAAAAATAATTATGATATATCTGTTATAAAGGGATTAGATACAAGTTTATTGTGCAGTAGGAGTAGAAGTGAATATAAACAGTATAATAGTGAACTGGTATCAAGGTTATTGATAAATGAAGCCAAGTTTAATGGAGATATATTGTTTTCAACAACATGTATAAGCACAGGTATAGATATAAAAGATAAGAATTTCAAGTTCATAGGGATTGAACAATTACTACCTAAAGAATCAATTATACAATTAGTTGGTAGAAAAAGAATTAAATATGAGGTTAATAACAAATTGATTCATGATAATCTTCCAGTAGTAATTGTGAAAGATTTTAATAAAAAAATAATTGAGGGCAGAATAAGGATTCTTAAAGAGCAACTTGAAGAGTATGAGTTTTATAGTGTTAGCAAAGAAAGGTTTTTGAAAAGTAGGAGAGATAGAAATTATATACCAACTTGGTTAGAATTGACTCATAATGAAGAATTGGTGGTTAATTATACTATAATAGAAGAGTTAAAAAACTTCCTAATATGGCTAGAGGAAGTTAAAGAGTATGGTTATCCAGAAAGCATTGCAAAGCTATTAAAAGGTAGACTATTTGATATTCAAAGCATAAAGTGTGAAAAAGAGTTATTTAAAAGCTTTGTAAATAAAGAATTAGATAAAGATGCACAAAACTTACTAAAAGATATGCTAAAAAAGAAATATGGCTTTACAGGTAAAACAATAGGAATAAATAGTATTAATGGATTTTTTAAAGATAATAGAATTGAATATATTATAAAATCTAAAAGAGTAAGACATAAAAGTAGAAATAACAATAAAAAAGATAATAGAAGAACTATTTGGATTATATCAGAACATAAAGAATAAATATATGATTTAAATCCTAGTAGATATAAATTCAAAAGGAGGTAATTAATGCAAAGAAACAAAGATGAGTCTTTAATTTTATTTAAGTATAAAGATAATATAAGTGAATTGATAGAAGAAATCTTTAGTAGAGCATATAAAAAAAATTATATCCATGAGTATTTTCTAAAAGATAGTATAGATTATATAGCTAGTTGTACAAAAGCAAATCTAGGAAATTACACAACTCTAAAATATAAGGAATGGGATAAGCAGTGTTCCTCAACAAGTGCATTTCAAAAGCTTTTAAGATATGAAGGCGAATATCCAAAATGGAGATATCTGGTCAATGAAATGATAGATACTATAAATGCTTATTATATAAATCCCTATAACTATTTGAAACAAAAGGAAGATAGAAGTTTGGTTAAATTCTTTGTTAGAATATTGCACACTAAGAATGTAATGGAGGTGTTTAGTAAGATTAAAAGAAAAGAGTTTAAAGTTATGTTACCTAGGTATAGACATAAATATGTTAATTGTGCAAAGATAGCTAATAATAATATATTTAATCAAAAGGAGCTAATAGTAAATATATTGAATAAAGTTATAAGTAAGGTCGATTGGAGTATGGATGAACAGCAAATCATAAAATATATATGTAAGGGCATATCATGGGAGTTTGGAAATTTAACTCATCACTTACCAAATTGGTATTGGCATACACATAAGAAGTTTAATCAATTAAATGGAGAATCATATGTGAGAGATAAAAGAATTTATGTGTTAAATCATTGGTTTGGTCTTGAAAATCTAACTAATTCAGAAATAAGAAAATTAAAATTTTTTACAAGTAATCAAATAAATACTATAATAAATATCTTAGATTCCTTAGAAAATGTAGAGTATAGAAAAAATAGAAAAGGTATATGGGATTTAAATAAAACTCAACTAGCTAGAAATTTAAATATATCTTATGACTCATTAAAAAAAAGAATTATTTATATTAAAAAGAAAGTTCAAAAAAATGGTATAGATATAAAAATAAAAGAGCCTAGAGTAATATGTAATTCTAAGTTTAAACCCATGAGTAGAGCAGAAATGTTTAGAAGAGTTGGTGAGGATGAACAGGACTTATTTGAGTATTATTGTGGTAAATTCATTGAAGAGTGTGAACGAGGTTACTATTAGATTGAATAAATAGGTGATATATAAAAAGAGACCTATTGTTTTTATTATGATTTGGATTCTTATTGAGAGGATGAGTTTTTGACATATAAATTATAAGTATGTTATCAGATTATATAAGATGAGAATACAGTTACCTATGCCATTTAGGTAACTTTTTTATGTACAAAATTAAACTTAAAAGGAGAGATGGGATATGAAACAGAGTCAAAACAGTATTGAACTTGCAAAGGAAATAGCAAAATTGGATTTGGATATTGGGGCTTTAAAAAGAAGTAAGAGATTAGTTAAAACAAAGGAAATAGATAGAGTATTGGAAGAAAAGAAATTATTGAGAGAAAAGTTAAATAATGAATTATTCTTTAATGAGATACCTTTATGGGATAGATTAGAGAACTATATAGATACATATTGTTTAAATAGAAAGCTATGTAAAGAAGAACAATCAGATTTAATGAATTATATAATTGATTTATTTGGAAGAAGTAATCCAATTGTAAGTAAACCAAAACAAAAAGGATTAGCTAAATGGTTGTCAATTGGAGATAAATATATTTTGTATTATAACAAGGAAGATAATAAAACTTGGGCTACTTTAGAAATTAATATTAATGAAGAATATAAAACTAACTAGAAGTGAGTTTTAAAGATTGCTTGAGTATGATATTTCTATAAGAATGATATAGGTAAAATATATGAATTTAATAATATTAAAAAGGAGAAATATAAAATGGCATATGATTATAATATAAAAAAAGACTTGCATGCAAACATATTTTTAGGTGGTAAATTTATTGGAGAAGTTAAATTAGTAGATGGATTTTTAAAAGTAGAGGAATTAGATTTAAATGAAAGATTAGGTGGTATAGGAAATCTAAACTCAGAAGATAAAGTAACTATTGATAGTAACAAGATTCTTATTAAAGAACATGAAGAATATCTACTTTATCTTATTAACAAAGATGGATATATTGATAATGTAATACATTATGATAATGGACTTGATTTGGAATATCATAGAGATAAATTTGATTGTATATCTAAAGGTTATGATTTTGTATTTGCTGTTGAAACATTAGAGAAAGTATTTTACTTTCCAATAGATAGAATGATTGATTCAATGTTAGATTATGTTTACTTAATGGATTAGGATGTGATTTTATGAATGATATGGTAACTATTAATTATAAGAAATATGAGTATAAATGTGACATGTTAGTTGGTATTCGTATTAATTATCATAACAACTATATTGATAAAGATGATGAATTTTATATAACTAGTTTAACTGATATGAATAATGAGGAATTAATAAATATAATCGAAGATGAAGAGATGAAAAAGTTTATAAAGAATAATTTTTATATGATTAAAAATCTTGAAGAGTATAATTATTTCATTGAATACTATGAAAATAAAATTAAAGAAGGGAGTTGATTATGTCTATAAAAAAATTCTGTGCAAGGTGTGGTAAAATAATTAGTTATGGAAATAGGTATTGTGATACATGTCAAAGTATATATGATAGACATAACAGACTTAGGTATAGAGACTATAATTTAAAAAAAAGAAACAAAGAAAAACAATTGTTTTATAATTCAAAAGAATGGAAAAGTATATCTAAGGTAATAAGAAACAGGGATAAAGGATTATGTTTATTATGTTTAGATAACAAGAGATTAAATTATTATGATGTAGTTCATCATATAGTTGAATTAGAAGAAGATAGATTATTAGCATTAAGTAAAGATAATTTATTGTGTTTATGCCATAATTGTCATAATAAAGTACATAGCCAGTACAAAGTAGGAGATAAAAAAGAGGTTCAAGATGAGCTAAGGCGATTGGTAGGGGGTACTAAAAAAGTTTTTTAAGAGAGGGAAGAAGCCTAGAGTGCTTACTTAGTTCGGAAAAATTCCCTAAATGAATTTTCAAAAAATAAATATGTATGGGAGGTGATATCTGATGGCCAGAAATAGACAACCAATTGGATTAATACAAGCTAAAGGGAAGAAACATCTTACAAAAGATGAAATAAAACATAGAAAAGATACAGAAATACAAGCACCATCTGATAATATACAAGCCCCTTCATATTTGCCAGTAGAGTTACAACAAGAATTTTATGAAATAGCTAAAGAACTTATAAGAATTAATATAATGAGTAATTTAGATATAGATTCATTGGCAAGATTTATAATATCTAAGAAGTTATATATTGATATTACGGAAAAAATATTAAAAAATACATGCCTAATAACAGATAAAGATATTATCAATTCTCAAGATAAACTATTCAAACAATGTCGACAATCAGCATCAGATTTAGGTTTAACTATTTCTTCAAGATGTAAATTAGTTGTTCCAAAAGTAGAACAAGAGAATAAGGAAAATAAATTTGCTAAGTTTGGTGTTAATAATGGATAGAGTTACACAATATGCAGAAGATGTAGTTAAAGGAAATATAAAAACAGGATTATATGCTAAATTAGCATGCCAAAGACATTTAAATGATTTAGAAAAATCTAATACAGATGAATTTGAATATTACTTTAATGTTGAAAAGGCAAATAAGATATTAGATTTTGCTGAAACTTTAATAATAGCTGAAGGAGAAGAAGAAACACCAGTAGTATTAGAAGGATTTCAAATATTTATATTAGGTTCTTTAAATGGATGGGTCAATAAGATAAATAATCATAGAAGATTTAGAAATTCATATGTACAACTAGGTAGACAAAATGGTAAGTCATTTTTAAATGGAATACTAGCAACTTTTTATGGGAATTTTAGTGGATATAACTATGGGCAGATATATTGTACAGCTACAAAGATGGATCAAGCTAAAATCGTGTTTAGAGAAATAATGAAATTTATAAATGCTGATAAGGATTTGCAAGAACTATTTAAAATTAAAGAGTATGAGAGTACTATCGAATGTAAATTGACTAAATCTACAATAAAAGCACTTGGAAAAGATACTAAATCAATTGATGGATTTAGACCATTATTAGGAATTGTAGATGAATATCATGCTCATAAAGACAATCAAATGTATAAGTTACTTGAGGGTGGTACTAGAAGAATGAAAGAGTGTCTAATTAGTGTTATAACAACAGCAGGATTCGAGATAAATTGTCCATGTTATGAACTATATGAGTATTGTTGTAATTTATTGATTGGATTATATACAAATGAAAAGCAGTTTGTTTATATAACACAAATGGATAAAGATGATGACATTTGGAATTATGAAAATTGGATAAAGGCAAATCCTTTAGTATGTAAAGATAAAGAAAACTTGGAGAATCTTATATCAGTTGGGAAAACAGCAAAGGATATAGGAGGAAATGACTTAAGAGATTTTCTTGTAAAAGGATTAAATAATTGGATGCAACTTTCTGATAATCAATATATTTTAGTTGATGATTGGAAAAAGTGTGCAACCAATAAAACATTAAAAGATTTCAGAGGATATAAATGTAATATAGGTTTAGATTTATCAAGTGGTGGAGATTTAACATCTTTAGCACTTATTTTTGTGTTTATGGATGGTAAGGATAAGAAATATTTTATTCATTCACATAGCTTCATACCAAAGATGAGAGTAGAAGAACACATAAAAACTGATAGAGTTCCATATGATTTATGGATTAAAAAAGGTTTGTTAACAGTTACAGAAACTATTGGAGGTATAAAGACAGATTATAAATATATTCTAAGGTATTTGAATGACATTATATGCAAATATGATTTAAAAGTAGAACAAATAGGATATGACCCAAGAAATGCAGATACATTTTTAGTTGATTTAGAAGAAATAGGGGATTGTGTAGAAATATACCAAAGTGCTAGGTCACTCAATGATGCTACTGAAGACTTTAGATTAGAGATTAAAGCTGGAAATATTGAATACAACAAAGAAAATGAATTACTTACATGGAGCATTATAAATGCCAAAGTAGTATATAATGGCGAATTTATCAAGATAGATAAAAACAAATCACATCAAAGAATAGACCCTATTGATGCTATTATAGATGCCTATAAACTAGCATTTAAAGACACTTCATTAATTGACTATAATGAGTTAACCAATGAATATCTTAATATGATGGGATGGTAAGGAGGTGACAAATTGATAGTAGACAAGATAAAAATGTTATTTAAGAGAAATATAAGAAATGAATTAAATGAGGAAGAGAAAGAATTATTTAGAATTCTAGGTATAGACCATAAAGTTGATAATAATTTGAAAAGTGAAGCTACATATTTTGCATGTTTAAGAATCTTATCAGAGACTTTAGGAAAATTACCTCTAAAAATTTATAAGGATACGGAAAATGGAAACATAAAAATAACAGGAAATAACATATTAAATTTAATAAAACTGAGACCAAATCCATATATGACAGCTACCACTTTTTGGTCAACTATTGAAAGAAATAGAAATCATTATGGAAATGCATACGCATATTGTAGATACAAAGGAACTGAATTATTAGACTTATGGATTATGCAAAGTAATAATGTAAGGGTTGTTGTAGATAACCAAGGATATTTTGGTAAGAAAAATAAGATTTGGTATATTTATAATGATACAAAAACAGGAAAAGAATACACAATTGATGCTGATAATGTATTACATTTTAAGACTTCACATACATTTGATGGAATATTAGGAGTTTCTGTTCAAGATATACTATTTTCAAGTATCGAAGGTGGATTAGAATCTCAAAAATTCATGAACAATCTTTATAAAACAGGACTTACAGCTAAAGCAGTTTTGCAATATACAGGAGACTTAGATGATAAAGCACGCTCAAGGTTAATAAGAGGCATGGAAGAATTTGCAAGTGGTTCTAGTAACTCAGGAAAAATAATACCTATACCATTAGGTATGCAATTAACACCTCTTAATATAAGTCTTACAGATAGTCAATTCTTTGAATTAAAAAAATATAATGCACTTCAAATAGCATCAGCTTTTGGAATATCTCCTACATTCATAAATAATTATGACAAGAGTAGTTATTCAAATAGTGAGATGGAACAGCTAAGTTTTTTAGTTAATACACTTCAGTATATCTTAAAGCAATATGAAGAAGAAATAACTTACAAATTACTAAGTACAAAGGAAATCAATGATGGATACTTTTTTAAATTTAATGAAGGAGCTGTTTTAAGAGCAGATATGAAAACTCAAGCAGAATGTTTGGCAAGTTATGTTAATAATGCCATATATACACCTAATGAGTGTAGACATCTCCTTAATTTATCTATGATTGAAGGAGGTGATATTCTTATGTGCAATGGTAGTTATATACCTGTTACTCAAGTAGGGAAGCAGTATGAACAAGGAGGTGATAAAATTGAAAAATAGTAAGAATGATAATTTATCCAGCGTATTAGAAATAAAAAATGAAACAAAAGATAATGCAGAATTATATTTTTATGGAGATATAGTTTCTTCATGGTTAGGGGCTTGGGATGACACAGACCAATATCCTGAGAGTATAAAAAAGTTTCTTGATAATGTAAAAGGAAAAGACTTGGACATTTATATTAATTCAGGTGGAGGTTCTGTATTTGCTGGTATGGCAATATACAATATGTTAAAACGACATAAAGGGTTTAAAACTGTTTATATTGATGGGCTTGCAGCAAGTATAGCCAGTGTAATAGCTTTAGCAGGTGATAAAGTCATAATACCAAGTAATGCATATTTTATGATACATAAGCCTTGGTGTAATGTGTATGGAAATTCTAATGAATTAAGAGAACAAGCAGAAATATTAGATAAAATAGAGGAAGGAATAATAAATGTTTATTCTGAAAATTTATCTCTAGATGTTAACATTGAAGATATTAAGAATATGTTAAACAATGAAACTTGGTTAACTGGAGAGGAAGCAATCAAATATTTTAACATGGAAATATCTGATAATGTTAATGCAGTTGCATGTTTAAGTGATATGTATGACAAATATTTAAAAGTACCAACAAATATAAATAAAAATACAAAAAATTATGATATTGAAAAAGAAAAACTATTATTAGAACTAGATTTAATTTAGTTCTTTTTTATTGTAAAAAATGAAAGGAAGGTAAAGTAATGAACAAAGAGTTAAGAGAACTATTAGAGAAAATAAATAATAAGAAGGTAGAAGCAAGAAAATTAATAGAGGATGATAAGTTAGATGAAGGAAAAGTAATAAAAAATGAAATAGCTATATTACGAGATAAGTTTAATGTATTAAAAGACTTATATGAAGAGGAAATGGGAGAGATAGAAAATATGACTGATATATCAAGAACAAAAGTAGATGAAAAAGAAAGTATTGTTGCGTTTAATAAAGCAGTTCTAGGGAAATCACTTACTGAAACTCAATCAGCATTAGTTGAGAAGGTTGAGGAAGATGGTGGATATTTAGTACCAAAAGAACAAAGAACACAAATTGAAGAATTAAAGAGACAATTAATTCCATTAAAACAATATTGTAATGTAGTTCCAGTTGCTACTCTATCTGGAAGTATGCCTTTAGAGGTAGATGCAAATGATGAGTTAATAAATTTTGATGAGATGGAAGAGATAAATCAATCAGATATAAAATTTGGACAAGTTAAATGGCTATTAAATGATTATGGGGATATAATACCTATTTCAAATTCTTTGTTGCAAGATGAAAAAGCTAATTTAACTAATTATGTAGGTGCCAGATTCTCAAAAAAAGCTGTCAGAACTGAAAATAAAAAAATATTAGAAGTGCTATCAAAATCAAAGAAAGTAGAGGGAGAAGACTATAAAACTATACAAACAGCATTAAATAAAGAGTTAGACCCATCAATAAGTGCTAATGCAATAATAATTACTAATCAAGATGGATATGACTATTTAGATTCTTTAACTGATTCTAATAATAGACCTCTAATGAGTGATTCTTTAACAGTAGAAGGTGCAAAGACATTTAAAGGTAAAATTGTAGTTGTATTATCAAATCAACATTTTTCATCAACAGCTAGTAAACTTACTTTTTATGTAGGAGATTTATCAAGTGCAGTTGCATTTTTTGATAGACAAGTTTATGAAATGGCTGTGTCTAAGGAAGCTGGATTTACTAAAAATGCTACTTTTATGAGAGTTATTGAAAGATTTGATGTACAATCTATTGATAACAAAGCAATGGTTAATGTAGAACTAACTTTACCAACACAAAGTGCAATTGCAAAATCAATTAAGAAGTAATAATCAATGAGGGATTAGATACATTCTAGTCCCTTTAAGTAGGTGATATGGATGTTAGACGAAGTTAAGTTATATTTAAAAATTGATAACGATGAAGATGATAATTTGTTAAAAAGTTTGATAGAATCAGCTAAAGTATACCTTATTAATGCAGGTTGTAAGATATATGAAGAAAATGATTTGTCAAAATTAGCAATCAATTTATTAGTTGGTCATTGGTATGAAAATAGAGAAGTTATAGGAAAAGCAGATAAATTAGCCTTTTCACTAGAATCTATAATAATACAATTAAAGTATAGTTATGAGGTAAGTATATGAATATAGGCGACTTAAATAAAAGGATAATAATACAGAAAAATAATGAAAGTATAGACGGAGAAGGATATCCAATAGAAAATTGGATTAACTATAAAACTGTTTGGTCTAGGATAAATAACATTAGTGGAAAAGAATTTTTGCAAGCTCAAGCTTTAACTAGTAACATATCGAAAAAAGCTTTTATAAGATATCAAAAAGAATTAGATATTTCATTAAATGACAATATAACCCTAAATTACAGAATACTATACAATAAATCAATTTATAATTTAATATATATAAATAATATTAATGAAAAAAATCAGTATATGGAATTGATGTTAGTGGGTGATAACTAATGTCATTGGAATGTAATTTTTCAGATTTAATAAATAAATTAGTAAATATGGAAAAAAAGGTAAAAAAAGAAATTGCAGATAAAGCTTTAGATAAAGGTGCAGATATAATTTTACAAGGTCAGAAAAACAATGCACCAGTTGATACAGGAAGATTAAAAAATTCTTTAGTCAAAGGTGATAAAAAAGGAACTGGAGAGAAAAGAGAAATAAATATTGGCTTGATAAAAGCTGACAGAGATGTGGCTAGATATGGATATGTACAAGAGCATGGAACAAGTTCTATGAATGGTAAAAAGTGGATAAAGAATGCTTGGGCAAGTAACAAACAACAAGCTAATGAGGCAATAAAAGAGTCAATAATGGAAGATTTACTAAAGTAGGTGTATAAATTTGAATATAAAAAATTTAATAGTAGATGTAATTAAATCAGTTGATATAGATGATTGTTATTACATAGAAGCTAGTAAAAAAACTGATAAATATGTGATATATAGTATTTATAATGAAACTGATACAGATATATTTGATGATAATAATCAAAGTGTAACATATTATATTCAACTAAACTATTGGTTTAAAAATTCAATAGATGAGAAAAGATATAAAGAAATAAAAAATAAAATGAAAGAAAAAGGATTTATTTTTGATGGTTGTAAAGACTCTAAAGATGGCAACTATTATGGTAAATTATTTGATTTTAAATATGAAGAGTTTAATTAGGCCTTAGAAATAATAGGTCTTTTTTAATACAAAAAATTATAAATAAAGGAAGGTAGTAGAACTATGAATTACAAAAACAAAACATTATATGGGTTTAACAATGTATATGCTGCAAGAGTAGAAGAAGATGGAAGTTATATGACACCAGTTAGGATACCAGGTGGTAAATCAGTTGAAGTATCATTTGAGACATCTGAAGATATAGAGTATGCAGATAATATTGTAGCAGATAGTGATGTATCAATTTCAAAAGGCTCAGGAAAGCTTAATTTATTGGGTCTTACAAATGATGAAAAAGCTATGTTATTTGGTGGAGAAAATATGTCTGGTGGTTATGCATTAGCATCTAATCAAAATATGCCTAACTTAGCATTATTATTTGAACAAGAAAAAAGAGATGGAGGAAAAATATTAAATGTACTTTATAATGTGCAGTTCAATCCATCTGGCTTAAATGCAAAGACAACTGAAGATAAAAAAGAGAAAAGTTTACAAGAATTAGAATTTAATTGTTATCCAGGATTTGATGATAAAGGATATTTCTTTTATTCATTGGATACAAAAGATGAAAAGGCAGATGCAACTGTTATAAATAAGTGGTACACAGAAATTCAATTACCAAAAGTAACAGTACTACCAGAAAGCAATACACCTAAAAAATTAAGTAAATAAACTTTTTATAGAGGATTATTAATTTAATCCTCTATATTTTAGGAAACCTATAAAAAAATGACCTTATAAATGCCATTTTAAGGTGTTTCAAAAAAACTCATCTTGTATTTATACCTTATTATGAGAGATGGTGATAAAGTGAAAGATTATAAAAGTAAGATTTTGTATGGTTTGGATAATATTCATGTGTGTAAAGTTAGCAATAATTCAAAACCTATTAAAATTATAGGAGGGAAATCTGTAACTATAGAAATAAGCCAAGATTATAAATATCTTAAAACAAATGGATATGAGTCTATTCGTCTAAATGGAAATTTAAAAGGTAAAGGTAAATTAAATGTATTGGAATTATCAAATGATGAGAAAGCATTGATATTTGGATATAACAAATCAAAAGGTGGTATTTTAGTAGGTAATGGAAATTGTACTAGATTAAGATTATTATTTAGTAGAAATAGAAGTGATGGAGAAAAAGTTTATTATTGCATATATAATGTAATGTTTAATCAGATTGGTTTAGATGCAGGAACAAATACAGAAAAGAAAAATAAAAGTACATTAGAAATAGATTTTGATGTTTTATTTGACTATAAAGTTGGTGGAGTTTATTATGCTATGGATACACTAACAGGTGATAAAGAAACATTAAATAATTGGTTTAAAGAAATACAATATCCAAATAGGAGTGATATATATGATAGAAGATAAAATAAAAGTTAAATTAAATGAAGGGAAAGTAATATATGAGGCAAGGCTTGACATAGGAGCAATAGCAGAAACACAATATTATTTTAAACAAAGAAACGACTATATGAAAATAATGGAAATAATAGATGGGGTATTTAAAGATGATATTATGATAATTAAAGAGTTGTTGTTACAATCTATATTAAGGTGTCATAATCAGCTGTTAAGAGAAGACATACTAGATAATTTGAAATTAAAGGAATTAATAAATATTAGAGAATATGTAAGTGAATTGATATTAATATCATTTCCAGAGCCAGATGATAAAAAAAAAGTCAACAATTAGTAATAGAGGATAATAAGGATTGGGATTTAAATTACTTAGAATACATGTGGGTTTCTGTTTTGAAAAGGCCAAGTGAGACATTTTTTAATACTACACCAAAAAAACTATTTTCTCAAATAGAAGCACATAAAAAATATAATGGTATAAAAGATGAGAATAATATGGATATAGTTGATAGTACTGAATTTATGTAGATATAGCTTAATGCTATGTCTATTTTTTTTGTCTATTAGGAGGGAAGTGGTTAAATGTCTTCAAGTTATGAAGAATTGCAAGTTAAATTAGCATTAGAAAGTAGTAATTTTAGTAAACAAGTTAGTGCAATAAATAAAGAAATTAAGAATTTAGAAAAGGATTTTAAATCAGCATCACAAGGAAATAAACAATTTGAAAATTCTTTTGCTGGTCTCAGTGCAAAAATGCAAAAGACAGAGCGACAAATTGATTTGTACAATAAGAAGCTAGAAAGTCAAAGAAAAGAGTACAATAAGGTAAATACTCAATTGACTCAACAAAAATCTAAACTTGATTCATTAGCTAATACAGTTGGTAAAAACTCTAAAGAATGGAAAGACCAAGCTCAATTAGTACAGAAAAATAGTGAAAAATTAAGAAGATTAAGTACAGATATAAATCAAACTCAAAGTAATATTGGTAGACTTAAAAATGAACTTAGTCAATCAGCACAAAAATTTGAACAGTTAGGTAATAAAGCATTAACAATAGATGAGAAATTATCAAGAATAAATAGACAAGCAAATCTTACAGAATCAGAGTTTAATCGTTTAGGAGCAGAGCTTAATCAATCAGGAACATATTTTCAAAAACTAGGAAATGAGATGCAACAACTTGGTGCTAAGATACAGTCTAATAAGTCTAAGTTAAATGCTTATGAATCTGAGATTAGTAAATTAAATACAAATCTAACTCAGAACAAACAGACACATAGTCAGTTGAAAACTGAGATTAACCAAACTAAAAATGCACTAGAACAAGCAAAGAGTAAGTTTGGTTCAAATTCAACAGAAGCACAACAATTACATACTAAACTATTACAATTGAAAGACGCATATAATCAAAGTGAACATGAGATTGAACAGTCAAGTGCAGCACTAGACAGATATCAAGCAGATGTAAATAATACTAGAGCAGATATCACTAGATTGTCAGCTCAACTAAGACAAATGCCTTTTAATACAATAGGTCAATCTATGGTATCATCAGGGCAAAAGATAAAAGGTGTTGGCCAAAGTTTAGGTATGTATGTTACTATGCCACTTGGTATGATGGGTACAGCAGCAACAAAAGCAGGAGTCAACTTTGATACTTCTATGAGTAAGTTACAAGCTACAGCAGGTATAGCTGATAAAAGTAGTGTATCATTTCAAAAACTACAGGAGAAGGCACAAGACCTTGGAGCTAGAACTTCATTTTCAGCAAGTGAGGCGGCTGATGGACTTACATATCTAGCACTTGCAGGTTGGGATGTAGAGACATCTTTATCAAGAATAGAACCAGTATTGAGAGCTGCTGAAGCTGGTGGTATGGATTTAGCATTGTGTTCTGATTTGGTTACAGACAGTATGTCATCAGCAGGGATTGCAAGTCAAGATTTTACTAAATACTTAGATATAACAGCTCAAGCACAAAGAAAGTCTAATACAAGTATGCAACAGATGTTAGAAGCTTATGTTGTTGCAGGAGGTATGTTTAAAAATTTAAATATGCCATTAGAAAAATCAGGAGCATTATTAGGAGTATTAGCTAATAGAGGAACAAAAGGCTTAACAAAATGGGTCGCTTAGATAGAAATATCTTTGAAAAATAAGAATGTGAATTCGGTGAACCCTAAATTTATTTATACTTCAACAAGCAACAACGCCGAAAGAGTACTATAATGTGTTTTGAGGTGGCTAAATATGAAAGTATGCAAAAAATGTAATAAGGAATTATCTTGTGATAATTTTACGAAAAATAAAAATCTAAAAGATGGATATGAAAATATGTGTAAAAAGTGTAGACAAGAACAAAGAAAAAAATATGAAAATACATGTGTTGTCTGTGGGAATCCATTTAAAACAGCCTATAAAAAAAGTAAGTATTGTAGTGTTAAGTGTAAACCACAATGTACTAAAGATAGAGTAATTGTAAGTTGTTCTAATTGTGGTAAAGAAAAATCAATTACAAAGTCAAGATTAGAAATGTATAAAAATTTTTATTGTTCGGATGAATGTAAAAATAAACATTATAAAATTCTATACAGTGGAGATAAGAATTATAGATATAATCAAAAAAAACGAATATGTATCGTGTGCAATAAATTATTCAAGAAAAACGAGTATGAAATTTTTAAATATGGGGGGAAATATTGTTCCTTAGAATGTAGGAATGAAGATTATAAAAGTACTTTTAGTGGTGAAAATAATCCTAATTTTAATCCAAATAAAACAGATGAAGAGAGAGAACAAAACAGAAATGTAGAAGGCTATAATGAATGGGTTAGAACTGTATTTAGAAGAGATAATTATACTTGTAGATGTTGTGGTGACGACCAAGGTGGAAACTTAAACGCACATCATATATATAACTATTCAGAGTACAAAGATTTACGAACAGATATTAAAAATGGAATTACATTTTGTGAAACTTGTCATTTGAACTTTCACAAAACATATAGGTACAGAAATAATAATAAAATGCAAGTTGAAGAATTTTTAAATAAACATGGAAATACCGAGCCAAGCCAATAGGGAAACTTTTGGAAGGTGTAGAGACTAGACAAAATAGACTAAGTACAAAGTGTATATGTTGAAATGTCCACGAGTGCATTCTATCCTAACGTAAAAGACGAGGGTAAAGAGATAGTCCGATACTTAGAGGAAACTTTAAGAATATAGGATAAAGAGCCTATATGTAACAAATGCAGAGGCAGGAAATGCTATTATATCAGTATTCTCAAATTTAATAACTGAGGCTGGTCAAGCAGGTAAAGCATTAGAAAAATTAAAAATATCTTTATTTGATAAGAAGACAGGGAAGCAAAGAGATACAATTGAAGTATTAAAGGAAATGGCTCAAAAGCTTGGAGTAGCAGCAGATGGAACTTCTAAATTGACAGAAGCAGAGCAAGCACAATATGCTGCAATGGTTGGAGGTAAGACGCAGTATGACAGTTTAATGAAAATGCTGGCAGGAGTTAGCGATGAGTATGATGATTTAGAAAATAACCTAAGAAATTCAAAAGGTTCATTAATGGAAGTTGCCAAAACAATGAAAGATAATTTAGGTGGAGCAATTACAAATATGAAATCAGCCTTAGAAGGTGCAGGTATACAAGCATTTAAGGCAATGGAGCCTGTTCTTGCGAGTTTAATAGAAAAAATAACACAACTTTCAAATTGGTTTACTAATCTCAGTGAATCTTCTCAACAATCTATTGTGAAGATGGCAGCTATGGCAGCAGCTTTAGCACCAATTCTTATTGCATTTGGACAATTGATTATTGTTGGAGGAAATTTAACGCTTATTATAGGACATATAAAAGCAGCTATGACAGCTACAACAGGAACATCAACAAGTTTATTAACTAAATTAGGAAATCTAACTACTAAATTATTTTCTTTGCAAGGAGCATTTTCTTTACTAGCAGTTGCAGGTATTGGAGTAGCTGTAAAGGCTTTACATGATTACAGTGTCCAAGATGGAAAGTTATATGAGCAGAGGAAAAGAAATATAGAAAGTTTAGAGAGAGAAAAGAAAGCTTATCAAGAAACAAAAGAAAAGATTGGAAATATAGCAAAGGAATATGATACATTAAAAAATAAATCTGAACTTAGTAATGAAGAGGCAGAAAGATTAAAAGTATTAACAAAAGAAATAGCTGAATTAATGCCCGAGTTAGTAAATGGATATGATGATGATGGAAATCCAATTTTAAAAATGAAAGGTTCAGCAGAAGATTTATGTTCAGAGTTAGATAGAGCTATAGAGAAAAAAGAACGTTTAATTAGTTTTGATAAGATAGATAATGCTGAAATAGCAGTAGACAAACAGGGTGGTAAGCGTGATAAAGAAGGAAATAAACTTACAGGAAAAGCTGCTGACTCATACCAAACAGATGTAGATAAAGTTAAAAATATACAAAGAAAATATAATGATGATATGACTAAGCTGGAGGAAGAAGGCCGATTTATAAGAGGTCAGATTCAGGGAGCAGAAGTCAAAGATAGAGAAAAGTATATACAAAAATATAATGAACATTTAAGAAAAAAAGAAAAGTTAACACAAGATGCACAAAAAGAAAGTGAAAGAAGCTTAGAAGAAGCTAAGAAGGTAGCTCAAGAGGTTGAAGAAGGTGTATTTGCTACAGTTAAGTCAAGTAGTACTTTTAAATCCAGTAAAAATAATGATGCTAAAAAACAATTTGATGAATTAAAAGGTTTTTTAGATTTTAGTGGTATAAAGACACAAGAGCAATTATCTAATGCAGAAAGTGCTATGAATAAATTATTTAAATCAGCATCAGATGGAAAAATTAATTTATCAGATATTAAAAAAGAAATAGAAGATGCTAATGATTCACTATCTAAAGATGGAAATCTAAGTTCTTATAATAAAAAAATGCAAGAGTTAAGTAAGACTATTGCTGATAAAACTGGTACAAAATCAAGTGATTGGATATCGTTATTAACAACATTAGATAAAGAATTCTTGAGGACTAGTGATTCAACAGATGTATTTTTAAAAAAATTTAATAGAACTAGACAACAGTTAGAATCTGGTGAAGGTCTAGCAGTTGCAGTACAAAAACAATATGATGAATTAAATTCAGCTATTGAAGGCTTACAAATAACAGGGGTAAGTGATGTTGATATACAAACTGTGATTGATTTTACTAATAATCAAAATATACCAGAAGATATAAGAAATTTTGTTAATGGATTAATAAAAAAAGATTCAGATGGAAATATAACTAATTCAAAAGAGGTTATAAAATTCACAGCAGATTTATTGTTTGAACTACAACAAGAAAATCCTAATTTTGATAATCTTCAAGCTGAAGCAGATAGATTGTTTGGAGAAAATAAGGTAAAGGTAACAGAAGATTTAGAGATTACAGAGGGTGAGATTGATACATCTAATGTAAAAACAAATGATGTAAACGAACAAATAAAAAATAAATTTGCCAAAGATAAAGTGTCAGCTAAAATTAATATTGCTATTGAAAATGGTAGTATTAACTCTGATAAAGTAAAGTTAGTTGGAGAGATATTTGATAAAATACCAACTGAATATAAAACAAAATTTATATTAGAAAATACTGATGCGATTAATAAAGCCGAAACTTATAATGATATAATTAAATACTTAAAAGAAAATCCAAAAATTGCACAAAAGTATGATATTAAAATTGATGGATTAGATAAGGCAAAAGAAGCTAATAAAGAAACTGATAAAGGTAATAAGACAGTTAAAACAGATGTACAGGTTACTAATGCAGAAAAAAGCAAAGAAGAAATAGAAGCTGTTGGAAAAGAAGCTGATAAAGTTAATGAGAAAAAAGCTGAACCAGAAATAACTACAAAAGGGGTAGAAGGTACAGCAGAACAGTTAAATCAATTAGCAGAAAAAGCCCAAAAAGTTGGACAAGGAAAATATGAAATAAATATAGTTGCTAAAACTCAAATCGCAGCTAAAAATATAAGTGGCTTAATTACACGAGTAAATGATTTTATTAAGTTAAAAGTAAAGACACTTGTATTTAGAACAGAGACAGCTCAAGGCTCAAAAAATGTAACAGGTTTAATTAATAAAGTTAAAAGTTATGATAATAAATATGGTGGTAAGACTATCAAAACTAAATTTGATGCACTAACTTCCGTCGCTGCAAAGAATATATCGGGACTTATCAGGAAGATAGAGTCATTTAAAGAAAATTATGCAGGAAAAACATTCACTACTACATTTAGTACTAATAAGGTAACAAATACTACTACTGGTGGAAATAATAATTCAGATAAAGACAATAAGTCAATACAAAGAGCTACACCAGAGCCAATGGCAATAAACAAGATACAGGATGAACCAAACGTTACATCTAGAAATAATAGAGCAACTATGTCAAATAATAGTAGAAAATTGACAATAGATACACCAATCAACTTGAATATAGATGCATCTTTTAAATATGATATAGAAATATTAAAAGAATTAGAAAATCAAATTAATAAAGTAAGTAGTTCATTATCATTATTAAGTAAGAAAATGGAGAATGCATCTGATAATGATAAAATTAAATATCTTCAAGAACAAAACGAACTTTACAAAGAGCAACAAAGACTACTAAAAAGGCAAGAGGGATATTTATCTCAAGAACAAAGTAGACTTAAACAACTTCTTGGAAATAATAAAGAATATACTTTTCACTTTAATGCAGATGGTAATATTACAGACTATGAAGAAAATTTAATAAAGATACAACAAAAGCTAATCGAATTAGATGGTAAATCAGGTGATGATAAGTCAATTGAAAAGAAAAAGAAATCATTAGAAGAGACTAAAAAGATTCTTGAACAATATATTAAGGTTACATTTACAGACCTACCAAAGTGTCAAGAAGAGTGGCAATCAATAGCTAATGAAATTAATAATGCTACTGAGGAAGTAAAGAAACTTAAACAAGAACAAGATAAATTATACAAAGAATCTACATGGGTTTCCATATCCAAAGATGTTGAACAAGTTAAAAATGAATTAGAACTAATTAATGTTAAAATGCAAAATGCATCTGAGGATGAGAAGGAAGAATTATTAAAGAAAAAAATAGAACTTCTTAAAAAATATAAAAAAGAGTTGGCTGAAACTACTGATTACATGAAACAAGTTCAAGGAGAACTAAAAGGTAAATTACAAAAATTTGGATTTGAATTCAGAGATAATGGAGATATTTCAAACTATATTCAACAGTTACAAAAGCTAAAAAAGGAAAATAAAAACTTTGATGAAGCAAAAGAACTTGTTGATGCATATTTAGAATTACTTATTCATAAGATTCCAGATGCTGAAAAAGAAATCGCTAGTATAACTAATTCTATTGTGGATGTAAATAAGGAACAAGAAAAACTAATTGAAGATTCATATAGAAAACAACTGGATACTATAAAAGATATAGAAGGTAAGGTTACTGATGTATATAAGAAGCAATTAGAAGAACATAAAAAAGTAATAGAAGAAGAGTTAAAGGCTAAAACAGATGCATTAGATAAAGAGAAAAAAGCTTATAATGATGCTAGAAAAGAAGCAGATTATAAGAATGATTACCAAGAACAATCTGATAAAGTAAGTGAACTAGAGAAACAAATAGATATAGCTAAAAGAGATACATCTCTAAGTGGGCAAAAGAAACTTCAAGATTTACAAAAACAATTAAAAGAAGAACAGAAAAAACTTCAAGACTTAGTACAAGACCATATAGATGACCAAGTTAATAATATGTTTGATAATGAAAGTGAAAGGCTTGAGAATGAATCAGATAAAACTATAAAAGATTTAGAGGAAAAGTTTTCAGATATTAACATAAAGAAACTAGTCAAGGAAGCTTTAGATTCAGGTATGTTTGAAAATATAGATGGAAGCTTTAGTAAACTAAAAGATACTATGTTAGAGTTTACAGATAAGTATGGAGATGGGTTAAGCATTACAGGTGATTTAATAAAGACTGAGCTTATAAAGAATTTAGATACAGCAGTTGAAAAAATGAAAGATTTAAATAATATTATGGAGACCATAAGTAAAGCTGATTATGGTATGTCATTACAATCTTTGAATGTTGATTATTCATCACAGAGATATAATCCATCCCCTATAACAAGTGTTAGTAATATTAATAATAATAATCAAAGAAGTGAGCAAATAGAAGTTAATTATAATGCTCCATTAGTTGTTGTCCAAGGTAATGTAACTAGAGATGTAATGCCTAATTTAGAAAAGTATAGTAAGGAGATAGAAAAAAAAGTATGTAAGGAAATTGTGAGAAATATTAAGTCATAGTGTAAAATAAAAGGTGGTAGACAGTCTAAATGATTGTTTATCACCTTTTATTTTTTTGCCTAAATTTATGTTGAGATTGGTGATATAATAAAAGAAGTATAGATAAATAAAAAGAGGAGATAATTATATGAGCTTAGTAATGGCATTTGTAACTTCAGATTATATATTAATATCTGGAGATAAAAGAGCAACTTTCTATAAAGATACAGGAGAAAAAGTAATTAAAGAGGATTTTCAAAAAATAAAAAAAAAAAATAGGAATATAATTTTAGGATTTACAGGAGATGTAGAATCTTTTTTGAAGATACAAGATTTCATAGAAATATCAAGTTTTACTAATGACAAATTAATTAATACAGTATCAAAACAAATATTTGAAATATCAAAACAAATATATATAAAAAATAAAAATGACTTTAATATTATGCTAGGGGGAATAAATAATGACAATAGAATGGAAGTAAATTATTTTTCTACTTTAGAAGGTTTTAATTTAAAAACATATATAGCAAATAAAGATGATTGTGTTAAATTTATAGATTTTTGTAGTGATACTTCTAATGGTAAGCCCATGGAGATATTTTTATCGATTTTCAATAAGTCTTTACTTGATACTAAGCAAGCGAAATTAATGCTTTTATATATTACTCAGCAAATAGCTAAAATAGATGATAGCGTGAATAAAAAAGTAGATTTTTTATATTTAGATAAAAATAAATGTGAATATAGCAATAATGAAGAACTTATTAAATCATAAGTTTTTATACGAAGAAAATCAAACTATGTTTAAGAAATCAAGGGCGATATCAATATGTTTTCGCCCTTATGAAAATACTCTATGTAAGTTTGTATATAAAGCTTAAGAATTGGTTTATTCTCTAATAAATTTAAATTTTGTCTGAATTTTTTTGTAGTTTATTTCTAATTGCATCTTGGCATTCTACAAAATATTGTCCATACTCATTTTCAAATAGTAATCTCTGATTTATAGGGTAATTTATATAAAGAAAATCATCAAGCCATAAAACTTTTTCTTTACCTTTTCTTTTTACAGTTCCAGGGTATTTTTTTCCTAAAAAAACATCATTAAAGTCAGCCTCAGAAAGTTCATAAACATTGGGTCTCATATAAAGCATAAAATCCTGCATTAATTTATATATATCAAATATTTTATTTCTACCACCATGATCAGGATTACTACATATATATAGATAATTAGAATACTCATATTTGAACTTATTTATTTTTAAGATTACCCCCAATTTAGCAGAATCATTATCCTTTGATAAAGCAATTATTATACTTTTTGGATTTTTATTTTTTATATTCTTAAAGGTATTAATGTTTATATCTGTTATATTAAAACTACTATATAGTAATTGTCCATTTCCATTCTTTAGCCAAGTTTTATTTATTCCTAATTTTTCAGCTATATTATCTATAAATTTATATGTAGGTTCTTCATAATTATTATAATAGCATTTTAATTGATTAACTGACTCGAAACCAAGAAATTCACCCAATAATTCAAGGTTAACATTTTCATGTAAATTTTCTTGGTTTAATAAAGATATTACATAATCTAATCGTTTTGCAAACTCTGTCTTATAAACTATATTTTTACTTAAAAATTCACTTAATTCTTTATTGTTTGAAATAGCATTATTAAGTTTTTCTAGATTATTTTTGTCATTATATGATAATAAGTTAATTCTATTTGCAATTTCATCATAGATAGTATCATCAAGTAGTTGAACATTTAAGTTATTTTTTATTATTTGACCAGTTATAATGGCTCCCTTTTTAATTAAATCATAGATAACTCCAGAAATTATAGTATTAATAAAAAAATCCATGCTTTATCCTCCTATTATAATTATATATAATCAAATAATAATACATAATTAAACAAAAGTCATCTTATTAATAAATAAATCAAGATATAATAGCAAATAAATAGTAGTATTATTTTAATTCTATTTAATTAAAGTATTAGTATCTTATCTTGAATTTTAATCTTACATACACCTGTATAACATGTTTGAATTATATTATAATGTATAATTATTTGTGATTGTTTTAAGAATAATTGTCATAGCTTCTTGAAATACTTTTTTGATTTAGTAACAAAATTAAATAATAGCTCACCATAAATTTGTGGTCAGTAAAAGTACGATTTTCATATTTTTAAATTAATTACAATAGAATTATTTGCCATAGGTATCCGTGTGAAGGATGACTGAAAATTCAGCTTTGAGTTAGATAATATTTTAATACATACTCTATTTAGAAACTCGCATTTCACGAGTTGCAATATTTAACACTCTAAATAATAGTTATAATACTTAGATACCTGTCCTTGAAACGGACACGTTGAATATGTTTAGACCACTTGTGGGAGAAAAGTATAATTATCACGTGTGGCTAACACGCACATGTTAGATATAAGTTATTTAAACTATAATATGAGAGTATACCTATTGAAGGTAGGTTGTTGTGTAATATATGTACAACTCTAAAATGCATATTATGCAATACTACAAATAACAATATTCTCAACAAGTTGGGGAAGTAATAAACGAATTTTTACGTTGGTTAAGGTGTACCCATTTTGGATACACCATCTACAATTCAGTTATGCAAGATATGCTTATCCCAAATAGTTTGGATTTAGAAGTTGGTTATAACGATATCCAAAATATTTGGAAAACGATAGTATGTAAATGAATAGGTTTTACATTTTAAAAGGTAAAATTAAAATAGTTGTCGTTCAGAACGACAACAAATTCAGACAACGAAAAACGTCGGTCAAGTAATACTTATGCTCGGTACGCTTTTCATACAAAAATATAGATTATATTCAAAAGTGACCATTTGTCCCCATTGGAAATTATCCACTAATGGAGAATAGAGTTAACTTTTCTAATGTAAAAAAATCACCTATAAATTGCTTTTTCACCTATAAAATGCCTCCTTTTTGTCATTTCACTGTCCAAAATTATTCCATTTGACTATATATCAAAATGACTTTTTTGGGACAGCATGAATTGACATATTTGCCTGTTTTTTCAGACTTAAATGCCATTTTTTATGTAGTTTTAGGTATTAAATTGTTTCAATTAATACAAAAATTAACACAATTCTATTTCTATATTAATTATTTAATTTAAATTAAAAATAATAATGTTGCTTATCAGATAAGCACTAATTAAATTAATCTTAAAATAAAATTCATACTGACTTATTAAGATTGTTGTAAGTGATATTAAAATTAGTATAGTCAAAAGACCTGCAATTATATGATAACCTAAAAAAGAGAGTAGTTTTATTACCTTCTTTTAAAAAGAGAGACAGAGAGAAGGACAAAATGTCCGTCCCTCCCTCACTTTTGAAAGGATTCGTAATACCTTATTAAACTTTAATCAACTGTAACCAACTTGATTACATCTGGAAATTTATCGTTCATAAAATATATTATCAAGTTTTAATAAAATTTCACTCATTGGTATATGATTTAGCAAAAGAATATATTATTGCAACACCTTTTTGAGTTTTTATATTTTTTATTATTTCTATCAATTCATCTTTTAAATTATTTTTCATGGTGTTTTTCTCCTTCAATTTCATAGATAACCTCAGCAATATTTACTATTGCTTTGTAAGCTTCCATGTTAAATTTTCTTATATGTATTAACATTTCAATTAATCTATCTTCCATAATTAGCACCTACCTAATCTTATAATTTATTTTGTTGTTGAGCATCTTTCTGTATTTTTCTGCTTAGCCCTTTACCAAGAGTATGTTGTGGTACAGATAGAGAATTACCATTATTATTTTTGAATATTCTATGGTCACCAGTTTGTCTAACATATTTAAAACCTAATTTTTCAAGCTTTCTATTTAATTCTTTATAATTATATATATTTTCTATTTTATAGTTATTCTTAATTTCTTGAATTTTGTCTAATGGATTTATTTTTTGCTCATATTTAAAAATAAAAGATGATAAATTAATGACTTCATCCTCAATATAAAAAAGATATGGCTCCATAATTTCAAACATTGCTAGATTTATCAATTTAGGCAACTCATTAAATGCTTTTTTCATCTTGAAAAATGTTTGTAGTCCTACTTTATTATTAAATATTTTACATGAAGCAGATAGAAGCATCATCTCATCCATTACTGGTGTTACTAATTCTATACAGTCATTTAGAATAATGTGAAACTCTTTACTATCTATAAATCCTAGAGTAAAGTGATAAGCAATATAATCAATTAATTCAGATAATAGTGTTTCAACTTTATTCCTTTTAGTATCAATTTCATCTTTATTATATTTACACCTTAGCATTTCCTTTATTTCATTTGAATCTTTTATTACTTTATTGTATGAAGTAGTTCCCAACTCCTCAAAGTATGCAGTGATTTGTGGAATTATACTATCTATCAATATATTGTCTAGCTTGTTATTTAAATCTTTAAACTCCCTCATTACCATTTGTTGCATAGGATTCATTTTAAACCTCCTAACTAGTAAATCCTTTTAATTTACCATCACGAATAATAAAAGATAGTCCTATAGTATGCCATCTATAAGCATCATAAAGGCTTATATTGTTTATATCTTTAATAAAACATATCATTAAATTACCTCCTTAAATTACTTACTTTTTTGATTGAATAGATTTGAAAAATTAATATTAAAATAAGCTATTTCATTATCTAAGATTGTTCCTTTTCTAATTCTATTGTCTAGTAGTAGAGCAAAATTATAATATTTTTTATTTCTTAAAGTACTTAATATTTCTTGTTTAAATCCTAGTTTTCCCTTTGAAGATATTACATTAAAGCTTTTATATGTTCCATCTTTATACATCAAGTCTATACTATATATTTTTTTCATATATTCACCTCACATAATTTAATTTTGTTAGAGTGGTTTATGAGAATAGCCTCTAACTTATGTAATTTATTGAGAAAAGTTGTTTAGTTATCTTGTTGAACGTATTCATTAAAGACATCTAATAGGTGTTTTTCATCTAGTTGTATGTATTTGTTTCCTAAAATACTATTAGATAACTCACATATAAGCTTTTGTTTTGAATGGTCTATGTTTCTAAAAGAATTTATCATTTCTATTAAATCTTTATCTTGTTTACTTAAGTTTGTCATTTATAAAACCTCCTTTTTGTTACCTAAGGAAATGATAAAATACCTAAGGTATATATTTATATATTAAAATGTTTTATTTCCTATGTCAATATAAAAATGCCTAAAATAATTTTATAGAGATAAAATATTGACTAAGGCAATTGATAATTATATAATTTATATAGGAGGTGATAATTTGAAAGAAAATATAAAAATATTAAGAGAACATTTAGGTCTTTCACAAAAAGCTTTTGCAGATAGATTAATGTTAACTCCACCAACTATTTCTCGAATTGAAAAAGGAGACAGAAAAATAAATGATAGGCTCATTGTTCAAATTTGTAATGAGTTTAATGTTAATGAGGAATGGTTACGAAGTGGTAAAGGTGAAATGCTTAAAGGGTCAGATGATTTTGAATTAGCAAGTATGATGGGTAAGATGTTTTCAGGTGATGACAATTTCCTAAAAAATGTATTTTTAACTTTTGCAAGATTAAATGATAGTGAAAGAGAAGTTGTAAAGAAAATAATAAAAGAGCTTAATAAAGAGTAGTCCTCCTAGAGGGCTATTTTACGTTGATAGAATTGTGTAAACTTTAGCATGGAAAAATATGTTATAATTTATTTAAATATATTATTTTAGGGGGAATATTATGACTAACAAAGCTAATTTTGTCGCAATTGATTTTGAGACAGCTAATTCAGAGAGATCAAGTGCATGTTCTATTGGATATGCAATAGTAGAAAATGGCGAAATAGTTAAAACAGGAGAGCATTTAATTAAACCAGAGCCTTTTTATTTTGATGGATATAATACATATCTACATGGAATAGATGAAGAAATGGTTTCAAACAAACCTAATATAGTAGAAACTTGGAATGAACTTTATCCATATTTTAAAGAAAAAATAATTGTAGCTCATAATGCTTCATTTGATATGAGTGTTTTAAGATGTGGGTTTGATGCATTTAATGTTGATTATCCTAATTTAAACTATATATGTACATATAAATTGTCAGAAAAAACTTGGATAAATGAACTAAATTATAAATTAGATACATTAGCAGAAAAATTTAACATTGAGTTTAGACATCATAATGCTGAAGAAGATGCTATTGTATCAGCTAAAATTTTATTAAACATCTTAAATACCCATGATGTAACAGATATAGAAGGTTTACTTGAAAAATTAAAATTGAAAACTGGGAAATTGCTTTCAAATACATATAATCCATTTAGTACTAGAAAAAGAATATATAAAAATATTGCCAAAGAACTTGTAGCAACAACAGATGAATTTAATGAAGATAATGAATTCTTTGAGAAAAAGGTGATTTTTACAGGAACATTACAGAGTATGACTAGAAAAGAAGCTAGTCAAATGGTGTTAGATGTAGGTGGTATTTTAGGTAATGGAGTAACAAAAGATACTGATTTTCTTATATTAGGGGAACAAGATTATCGTGTATTGAAAGATGGAAAAATGAGTTCTAAAATGAAAAAAGCATATAAATACCATGAAGAAGGAACTGGAATACAAATAATTTCTGAGGATGACTTCTTAAAGATGATAGGGGAATAGTTTTTTAAGTTTTTTATAAATGAGGGAGAATAGTATGGAATTTAAAAGTGCAATAACTTTGTTTTTTATCATAATAATTACAGGTGTAGGATTTATTATACATGATGAAAGTGAAAAAAAGAAAGAGGAATTAGCAATACAAAAACAGGAACAACTTGAAAAAGAATATAATTCTTCACAGCAACAAGAAGAACATTTGAATCAAGAAGAAAATCTAAACACATATGATTCTGATAATAATGAAGAAAAATCTTCAAATAGTTTAAAGTATGTGAGTAATCCAATAAATGTTTTTATTGATTATAATGTAGAAAATAAAGATATGAAGCCTAATATTAAAATCAAAACAAATTTACCAAATGATACAGTCTTAATAGTAAGTCTTTTTAAAGATGAAGGAAGTCGAGAAAAAAATTATAATGCACAATCAGAGGTAACTATAAAAGATGGATATGCAGAAACAGGAGAATTTTCTAGGCTTGATGAGCCATTAGTAAATGGAAAGTATGAAATTTCTATAAGTATGTCATGGCCTAAATTTCAATCTGATTCAGTTAGAAAAATTATTGGAGAAAATGGAGAAAATCTAAAAGGTGATTTAGTTGAGGATGCTAAAAGCGTATATTTCTCTGACAGTTTTTATTTAGATTAATTTACATTAAAATGTTAATTTTAATTAGTATAAATATACCTTACATATATAATCTAATCATTACAAATACTTGTTTACATAGATGCTAATTTATATATATTAATAAATATAATGAGTAAAAAATTTTCTACATAATGAAATAGTTGTTATTTTTATTATTGATTTTTCTGTTAATATATAGTAAGATATGAGTAATTAGAATGCTTTTAAACGGAAATTCTAAAATATCAAAAGTTAGATGTATGCTTAGTAAGCTAATGCTTTCAAATGCAAATGTACTTGTGTTAGATGACCCTACTAACCACTTAGACCTAGAGAGTATAACTTCTGTCAATAAAGGACTTGAAAAATTCCCAGGAGTGCTTTTATTTACTTCTCATGACCATGAGTTTATATCTACTATAGCAAATAGAATTATAGAGATAACTCCAAATGGACTAATGGACAGAAAGATGGATTTCGATGAGTATTTAGAAAGTAAAGAGATACAAGAACAATTAGCTAAAATGTATGGGAGAGATAAATAATTATTAGTTTAAATATAATTTTTACTAATTATAATTATTAGAATAAAAACCTTTTAATGTTTGAGAATACGCTATATAAGTGTGTAAGTTTTTAATCAAATATTAGGAGGTTTTTTATTTAGTATATATACTTTAGTAAATAGAATTATAGAGATAACACAAATGGAATCATGGATAGAAATATATATGGATTTTTTAGATTATAAAAAAGTATATGTCTCCAAATCTAAGTTAATTGTTTACATTGGGTCAAATTACAATAATGTTTGGAGACATAATAAGCAAAAATTATATAGTATAATTTCATAAGTCTATAGAGATTCTCTTTTATGATAATATATTTTTTGTAAAGTTATAGGAGTTACTGGTTCATCATAAAAATCTTCAGCTTTACCAGTAACAATACCACCTAAACTACAAATGATTTTAACTGTTGTGTCACGTGCTTCCATAAAAATTTCATCAATATCTTAAGAAATAGGGATTATATCTTTTGGAATCTTTTGTTCTACCGAAAAAACATCTAATTCTAGCTTATTAATACCTAACATATCATCTGTTGTAGCTTTTCTGAATATAATTTTTTTCATAACAATCCTCCTAATTTACGAAGTAGAAGCTGTGTTTATAATACTAAAACTATTTTGTAATAAATATATTTTAACTATTCTATTATAAAATTAAATTTGAATATTAATTTAGCTTTAATTTTATTAGTAGTAAAAATTAATTTTATAGATGATAAAGGCTAGAGTAATTATAATTAAAAAAATGTAATATTAATTGGCATTAAATAAATTTTCAGAAATTTTGTCAGATGCTTCTTTATCCATTTCTTTTAGAACATGGGAATAAACATTTAAGGTTGTATTTATATTTGAATGACCAACTCTTTCTGAGATAACTTTTATAGGTACCTTAGAATTTATAAGTAAAGTAACATGTGAATGTCTTAAATCATGAAATCTAATGTGGGGCAAGTCATTCTTTTCTAAAAATCTTTTGAATTTTTTACTCATAACATCTTCAGCAATAGGTTCACATTTTTTATTGAAAAATAACAAGTCACGACTATTTCTAATAGAAGACTTTAATAAATTTTTATTTTGTTTTATCTTATATTCTTTTAGTAAAAAGATTAATTCCTTTGGAGCAGATATTTTTCTAATAGAGCTTTCCGTTTTGGGTTCTTTAAGAATTACAGAGCCATTAATTCGAGCTGTTATCTTATTTACAGTTATTGTATTTTCTTCAAAATCAATATTATCCCAAGTTAAACCTAAAACTTCTGAAATTCTAAGACCTAAACCAACTGCTAAATTAATAGGTAATTCCATATATGTATTTTTTGATAAGTTCAACAATTTTATCATTTGCTCTTTGTCATAAATTTCATTTTTAAATTTTTTATATCTTGGAGTTTCTATATTATCCATAATATTTTCTTTTACTAATTTGAGTCTGTATGCTCTTTTTATTGCAAGTTTCAATATATTTATATGAATCTTAATTGATTGAGGATTCAATTTATGAGATAGTTTATCAATGTAGTTCTGTATATGAATTGGATGTAAATCCTGTATTTTATATTTACCAATAGAGGGATTAATATAATTCTTACAAATACTAACATAATTATTGTATGTAGCTAATGATATATTTTCACTGTACTTTTTTAAAAAATCTAATAGAAATTCTGAGACAGTGATTTCGTTTGGAATTAAAAAGCCATCTTTATATAGACTTTCCTTTACTTCATTTAACCTTTTGCTCGCATCTCTTTTTTTATCAAAAATACCCATGTTCTTTTGTTTTCTCTTTCCAGTATCTTCATCTGTAAATTCGAGATAAACTACATAATTCTTGTTTCGTTTTCTAATAAATGCATTCATATATAACCCACCAATCAAAATTTTATACATTTATTATAACATATGGATAAACTCAAAAATAGTTTTTGAAATAAATTTATAGTTATTTCAAAGATTGATATTTATTGATTATAAAATGGGTATATTATCTTAAATATTAGAATTTTAACTTAATAATCTGTTATACTTAATATATATAAAAATAAAATTTATTTTTTACTTTGGGATTTTATATGTTTGGGTAGTACTGAAAATATAAGTTTGAGAGGAGTGTAAAATCATATGACTATTACTAAGATACCACCAGCAGAATTAAAGGTCATGAAATTTATTTGGGGGTCAGATTTTACAGTAACATCAAAAGATGTCATTGAAGCTATGGAAAAACTATATGATTGGAAGCAAACTACAACACTAACACTTTTATCAAGATTAGTAAATAAGCAATTCTTAGATGCGAAAAAGATAGATAGACATACACATTATACAGTTATTATTAGAGAAGATGAATATTTACATTTTGAAACAAAAACTTTTCTAGATAATATGCATGGAAGTTCTATTGAAAGCTTTATGAAGGCATTGTTCAAAAAGGGGGTAAATGAGGAAGAATTAAATTCTGTTGAAAAATGGGTAAAAGATATTAAAAAAGATGAATAGTTTGTTGAGATTAACAACAAGAATAACTTTAAATATATATTTTTTGTATTAATTGTACGTTTAAATGTATGAACATTTAGGCACTTAATAGTATATAAAAACTAAAACTTTTTAGTTATTTTTAAAATAAATTTAATTATCATAAAATAAATAGTTTTTACAATAATTATTCAAATGAATTAAAAGTAGAGTAAACTGTAAAATACATAGATTTCTTTATTAAGTATTCTTAGTTTTCTAACACATTTTAATACTCTAAGTCTAATATAAAATTAAATTTATTAAGATTTGATTTTATATTAGACTTAGAGTTAATCAGAATTTAACTAAATATTGGTTATTAAATAGAAAAATAAAATTTTTTTATTATTTATACAAATGAATTGTTTTTTAGGTATATTAAAAGTTGTAATTTTATTTTTATATTGATTGTTTTAGGTATATTAAATGACGATGTATTAGATTATATTCTTGTTTAAATAAGTATTTATAAATATGAAATAAATATTATTAAAATAGATATTAATAGCTATTAAACAAATAAAAAGTTCCTAATTTTTAGGAACTTTTTATTTGTTTAATATAACGTATGAGTTTTTGCTTCAGCAATAGCTCTTGCTGCACTTTTAGGTTTTTCTATATTCTCTTTTTTGTAGAAATCAATTACTTCTTCTAAGTCTTTATTTTCAATATTGTCTTTTCTATTTTCAAGAATATAATTTATGATTGATTCGTTTATCAAGTTTGATAAATCTTTATTTTCATTATTAGTCATTTTGTATACTTCTTGTAATAAAACTTCATTAACTTCAATTGTAATTTGTTTTGTATTTTTTATCATATTAATCACCTCTTAAAAAAATTATAGCATTTCAAAAAAATAAAATCAATGTGTTTTAAAATTATAGAATTTAAATTCTTAAATTCTTAAAAATAGAAAAATTAAATAGAAGTAGTTTTGAGCTATCAAAAAGATTAATAAAAAATATATTTAATCATAAAAGCTTTGTACTATATGATTCTAAGATGGAGGATTTATAAGGGTTTAGGGTGAATTAAGTATAAGACAACTTCTTAAAGCAAATGAGTGTGGCATTTAAATCTAAATGTAGACATATAATATTAAATATGCTAATATATCAAAATAATAAGGGGGGAATTTATGAAGCTTAAAGAAGCATTGATTACATGTGTTGTATGTAGTGTATGTTTAACTCCATTATTGGTAAATGGAGAAACAAAAATAGATGCGGAGCATTGTAAAGAATCTATAGTAAATATAGATACTATAGTAACTTCAGGTCAAAACTTTAATTCTAAATATAATCAAGGTATGAAAGACTATAAAAACAGTGATGAGTATAAATTAAAAGTGCAAAAAGAGAGGCTAGAAAACCAGCTAGGAATCAAAATAAAGGATTTAATTCCTATAACATTTGAAGTGAGTTATTACACCAGTCTTAACCAAGAAAATGGATATGGAGCTATAACTGCTACAGGAGATGATTTAGAAGATGGTTTTGTGGCAAATAATCACTTGAGTTTTGGAACTAAGATTATTGTAGATGGTAAAGTAAAAACCGTTATGGATAGGGGGTCTAGTAAGTATTTTAGCAATTCTAATGCGATAGATGTATTTATACCCAAATGGAGTAACGAAAGTGAATCAGAGTATTATGACAGGGTTAATAATATGGGAAGGCACTATAAAAAAGGATACATCATTATGGAATAATAGAACTTCTTCAAGTAATATGTATTGATTGCAATATTTATTACATATATAATAGATATTAAGTTAATTAATACAACAATGTATATTACTGGGAGGGCAATATGGAACAAACTTTTATAAATGGAAAAATAAACTTATTAATAGAAAATTATAAAGCATTAAATGAGATTAAAGGTTCTTGGCAAATGGGATTAATTCAACATAGTTGTGCACTTGCGTTTACGCTTAAGAACAAGAGGATAAGCCCTAGAGTAGTAGAAGAACGAATAGAGCTTATTAAAAAAAATACTGGATTATTCTCTAACTTTAGAGGATATAACATATTTTATATGGCAACACTACTTTCATTTGAATCAAATCCAGAAAGTAGTTTTAAGATGATTTTAGAGATATATAAAAATCTTAAAAATGAAAAGTTTTGGGGAGATACATATCTACCACTTACAGCATCAATAGTCTATGAAAATAGAGATAAAATGGATTATATTACATGTATATCAAAAATGAAAACAGTGTACGAATATATGAAGAAAAAACATCCATTTTTAACATCTAGTGATGACTATTGTAATATAGCACTTATTGCAATTCATTCAAAAAATTTAGAAGAAGATTTAGAATATATAGAAAAATGTTATGAATTTCTAAATAAAAATGGTTTTTATAAAGGAAATGACTTACAAGCACTATCTCAAATTCTTTTATTTAGTGAAGATAGAACTATGGGTAAATGCAAAAAAACTATTGAACTTAAAAAAGCATTTAAAGAGAATGATTGTAAGTTAAATTATTATGGGTATCCAATAATAGGAGCAATTTCGTTATTAGATTATAAAGAAAATGAAATAATAGAAAATATAAAAAATGTTTCAAATAGACTTAAAGAAGAAAAAGGTTTTGGGAATTGGTCTTTAGGAAAAAGCAATAGAGTAATGATTAGTTCTGCTATTGTGGCTTCTATTTATGCGGATTCAATACAAAAAGAGAATAATATAGATTCTATAGCTAATAATATATTTTTAAATATTGTTGTTGCTATTCAAGTTGCTTGTGTAATGGCAGCTACAAGTGCAGCTATAGCATCTTCTTCATCAAATTAGTGACATTATTTATTAAAATTGGATATAATAAACTTAATAATACAATTTATATGTTTAAAAAAGAATATGATATTACACTTAAATCAATTGTGATATTTAATAAAATAAAGCATATAATTAATATATAGATTTCAGAAAATATATAATACTACATACAATATAGGGAAAGTAGAAAAATACATCTACTTTCCTTTTTAATTATAAATTATGAGTTAGTCTTATAAAGAAATTTATGGAAAACTTATTTAAAGTTTTATATTGTATTTTTTTTTAGATGTACTAAAATAAAGTTATAAAGAAAATAAAATTTATAATAAACTAATACATATTGAAAATAAGGGGGAAGTTAAGATGGATCAAAATCTAAATTGGCTTAAAGAAAAAAGAATAGAAAAAACGATAAAATCTCTAGAAAATAATAACATGAAAGGGTATCTAGTAAATAATAAAGAAGAGCTTCTTAAAAAAATTGAAGAAATAGTAGAAGTAGGTTCTCTAGTAGGTTGTGGAGGCTCTATGACTTTATTTGAAACAGGAGTTATTGACTTTATAAGAGAAAAGTATGATTTTCTTGATAGATATGCAAAAGATATTAAACCAGAAGAAATGAAAGAAATATACAGAAAATCATTTTGTGCAGATGCTTATTTTACAAGTACTAATGCAATAACAGAAAATGGAGAACTTTACAATCTAGATGGAAATGGAAATAGAGTAGCTGCTATGATATATGGACCAGATAAAGTAATAGTTGTAGCAGGTGTAAATAAAATAGTTAAAGATGTAGATGAAGCTATAAAAAGAACTAAAACAATAGCTGCTCCAGCAAATTGCAAGAGACTGAATACAAATACTGGTTGTAAGACTACTGGTGTCTGTATAGATTGTTCAAGTCCAGGAAGAATCTGCTGTAGCTATACACTTATAAAAAGACAATTAGCACCAGAAAGAATACATGTAATTTTCTTAAACGAAGACTTTGGATATTAAAAGAATAAAATAAGTAAGGAGAAATAATGAAAAAAGTAAAACTTATATACAATCCTAATTCAGGTGAAAAAAAAATATTATCAAATTTAGATACTATTATAGAATTATATCAAGAAGAAAATTATTTATTGATACCCTACAGATTGAATATTAAAGAACCTGTAAATAATGCATTTAAAGAAGTAGATAGTTCCTATGACCATATACTAATAGCAGGTGGTGATGGGACTATAGATTTAGTTGTAAATTCAATGAAAGAGTTAGATATAAAGATTCCAATTGGAATTTTACCTACAGGAACTGCAAATGATTTTTCAAATGCTCTTCAAATTCCATTTGATATAAAAGAAGCTATAAAAGAAATCATAAATTCAAAGCCAAAGAAAATAGACATAGGGAAGGTAAATAATAAATACTTTATAAATGTCGCAAGTGCAGGTATGTTTACTGATGTATCACAAAGAATAAGCACAGACTTAAAGAATTCGTTTGGAAGAATTTCTTATTATATAAAGGGAATAGAAGAAGCATTGTATATGAGGAAGTTTAAGATAAAAGTATATTCCAAAGAGATGAATTATGATGGAGATATGTATCTTATGCTGATTTTTAATGGAAAAACAGCAGGAAATATAAATTTAGCATATAAAGCTGAAATAGATGATGGATATTTAGACGTAATTATTTTTAAAGGAATGCCAATTCCAAAATCAATACCAGTTTTGATAAGTGTGCTTAGGGGTGATTACTTAGACCAATATAATGGAAATGAAATATTATATTTTAAAACTAAAAAAGTAGATATAGAATGTAAAGATTCTCTTATAACAGATATTGATGGGGAAAAAGGTCCAGATTTTCCTCTCAATATAGAATGTATAAAAGATGGAATAGAGGTTATGGGAATCTGTAGTGGAAAAAGTTAATTATTTAAAATAAATGATGAAGACTAAAATAAAAAATTACTTCTAACTAAATTTATTTATAGTAGAAGTAATTTATATTTTAAGTCTTCATTTTTTAGTTATAAAAATTATTTAGCAGGTTTAAAAGAACTTTTTAAAGGAACTATTCTATTAAACACAAGTTTTTCCTTAGTTGTATACTTATTATCTATACTAAAGAACCCATTTCTAACAAATTGGAATTTATCAAAAGGTTTAGCATCTTTTACTTGTGTAGGCTCAACAAAACCTTGTAATATTTCTAATGAATTAGGATTTATTTGTTCTAAGAAATGCTTTCCTTCATTTTCAGGTAAATCATCAAGAATCAATGGCTCAAATAATCTAAATTCACATGGTATAGCTGATTTAGCATCAACCCAATGTATTGTAGATTTTACTTTACGACCTGTAAATCCAGAACCACTTTTAGTCTCAGGGTCATAGGTACCATGTATTTCAACTACATTTCCATTTTCATCTTTAATTACATCAGTACATTTTACGAAATAAGCTCCTTTTAAACGAACTTCATTTCCTGGGAAAAATCTGAAATATTTTTTAATAGGTTCTTCCATAAAATCATCTTGTTCTATATATAATTCTCTAGAAAAAGGAACTAATCTTTTACCTTGAGATTCATCCTTAGCATTGTTTTCTATTTCAAGCATTTCAACCTTATCTTCTGGGTAGTTAGTTATAACTAATTTTAAAGGTCTTAAAACTCCCATAGCAAGTGGAGCCTTTGGTTGTAAGTTTTCTCTTAGGAAATAATCAAGCATTTGACTGTCTACTGTAGAGTTAACTTTTGATACTCCTATTTCACTACAAAAATTACGTAAAGCTTCAGCAGTATATCCCTTACGTCTAATCCCAGATATAGTAGGAACACGAGGGTCATCCCAACCATCAACAATACCTTCATCTACAAGTTGTTTTAATTTTCTTTTACTCATAACAGTATTGTTTATGTTAAGTCTAGCAAATTCTATTTGTCTAGGTACATTTTCCATTTCACATTCTCTGACAAACCAGTCATAAAGAGGTCTTTGGTCTTCAAACTCCAAAGTACATATAGAGTGAGTTATTCCTTCAATTGCATCTTCAATTGGATGGGCAAAAGCATACATAGGATATATACACCATTTATCTCCTGTATTATGATGTGTTGAATGAGCTATTCTGTATATAATTGGGTCTCTAAGGTTTATATTTGGAGAAGACATATCTATTTTAGCTCTTAATGTTTTTTCTCCATCTTTAAATTCACCATTTTTCATTCTTTCAAATAAATCTAGGTTTTCTTCAATAGTTCTATTTCTATAAGGGCTTTCTTTACCAGGTTCAGTAAGAGTACCACGATACTCTCTCATTTCTTCTTGTGTTAATTCACATACATAAGCTTTACCTTTTTTTATTAGGATTAAAGCTCTTTTGTACATTTCATCAAAATAGTTAGATGCAAAATTTAATTCATTCCAATCAAATCCTAACCACTTAACATCTTCTTTTATGGATTCTACATATTCAACATCTTCTTTTAATGGATTTGTATCATCAAATCTTAAATTAGCCTTTCCATTAAATTCTTTAGCTAGTCCAAAGTTAAGACATATACTTTTTGCATGACCAATATGTAAATATCCGTTTGGTTCAGGTGGAAAACGAGTTATTATATTGTCATGTTTTCCTGTTTCTAGGTCATTTATAATAATATTTTTTATAAAGTTAGATGAGTTCGTTTCATTTGACATATTTTTATACCTCCTATTTAATTTGCTTATAATACAGAACACTACACTGTATTGCATAATATTAATTTTAATCCAAGATTAGAAAAAAATAAAGGTGTAATTAAGAGTATTATGCAAAATATTAACTTTTATACTAAAAACATGTTTTTTTACAGTTTATTTACAAAAAAGCAGATTAGTTGAATTAATCTTTAAAAGACTGTATTATAATATGTATATTGTTAAGAATATTATGTGAAGTTAGTTATCTAAATTTATTTTAAATCTGTTGACAGATTTGTAAAGGAGACTATGATGGGAAAGATTGCAAAGATTATATTAAGTTTAATTGTTATTATTTTAGTGTTAACAGGTATTGTTGTATACACACTAACACCAAAAGAGAGATATGATGTTAGTTCACAAAATAATAAAATCATAGACGAAGAGTATTTATCAAAAGGTTCATATATAAACTCTATGGAAATAGTAAAAAATCCACTTAGAATGGTTGGAAAAGTATCTGTTTCAGAAGAAGAGTTTAGAAACCTAATATATACATTAATGAATAAACACGGAATTAAAGAATTTGAAAATAATTTTGTTGAGATGAAGGATGGAAAAATAAAAGTGGCAGGTCCATATAAGGTCTTTGGTCTAATCAATAGCCAATATGAGCTTGAACTAAAACCCACTTTAAAAAATGAAGATTTGGTTGTAAGTCTTGAAAATGTAATGATTGGAAAATTTAAAATAAGTGATAAAATGCTAGAAAAAATACTAAGTAATTACAATAAAAAGGTTCCATTTGAGGTTAATGGAAATAAAATTACTTTAGAGAAAAGTTATCTTTATCCAGTAACACTTAAAAATATATCTATAAAAAAAGGAAATGTTGATTTGGATATGGAAGTAGAAATAGATTTAAAATCACAAATAAATGGGGCATTAGGTTATCTGAAGGATTCTGGAAAAGCTCAGGATATACTAAATCATTTGATTAATTTAAAGAAAACATCTGTTGGTTAAAAATATAGAAAATTTATATTTATATTTTTATTATATTTTATATAATATTAAAGCACTTTAAAATCAAAATTTGTAAAATAGACTTTATTATGTTAGAATATTTTATGACATTAAGTTGTAAGTGTATAATATTATTTAATTACTAGATTACTAGATTGGGGGGAAATGATGAATAAAATTTATATTGTAACAACATATACAGGAACTGTATTATCTTATTTAATAAGAAATATAAGTAAAAAACTGTATACACATGTGTCAATATCATTAAATGAAAATTTAAAGCCAATGTATTCTTTTGGGAGATTAAATCCAAGAAATCCATTTATTGGAGGTTTTGTTGAAGAAAATATAAATCAAGGCTTATATGCTATAAGAAAAAACACTGTATGTAGAGTATATTCATTAGAAGTAGATAATTTACAATATGAAAATCTATTTAAAAATATAAAATTGATTAGTGATTATAGAGAAGATTACTATTATGATATAATGGCATTGATATATTTGTCTATGAATATTCACAGAAAAGTTGAATATAAATATGTATGTTCAAACTTTGTTGCTGATATGTTAGAAAAAAGTGAAATAGATATTTTGAATAAAGAAGCCTTTGAAGTAACACCAAATGATTTTTATAATTTAAATGGTTTAACTTTAGAGTATGAAGGTCTATTGTCAGAATATAATTCTAGACAGCATTCTTATGTATCCAAAATGGCAAACATATAAAAAATTTATTTTAAAATTTATCATATAAAAATATTGCTAAATAATTAGGCTGAAGATGGTAGTTTAACTTCGAGAGGATTAAGAATTCGTAAATCTTAGTTAGAACACTTTCTTCAGTTTTTGATTTTCTGTCGTTATTTGCACGATTATAATATTTTGCTGATATATATATCGAATAGAAATAAATAAACAGTGGAATAAAAGTATAAAGATATCTTAATACATAATAAATATGATAAATATTTATTTTTTGTAAATATATGGATATAATAGTAATAATAATATTTTATAGAGAGGAGTATTAAATGAAACGATATCTTAAAACATATGGAGTTTCACTCATAATTGTAGTAATTTATGCATTTATTAAATTACCTGTACTTAGACTAGATTTCACATCTTTATTTTCAGTAGGAATAATATTTTTTGTTGTAGCAGGAATATTAGATATGATGCTAGATAGAAATGAAAGAACATCTAAACTTGCTAAATATAATTTTTCAATAGCAATAGCTTTACTTGTGTATGTCGTAGTTGTACCTTTTATAGCTTCTACACCTGTACTTCATGCAAAAGCCTATAAAGACTTATTAGGAAAGGTGACTGAGAGTAAATTTAGTGATGATATGAGTCCTGTCAGCGTAAATGACATTCGTCTTGTAGATGAAGACATGGCCATGAAATTAGGTGATAAAAAACTTGGAGAAGTTCCAGCTATAGGTAGTGTATCAAAATTAGGAAAGTTTCATATACAAAATGTGGATGGAGAGTTGTACTGGGTAGCACCTCTTGTGCATAGAGATATAATTAAATGGGTGACATCTTTAAGTGGTACAAGTGGATATGTGAAGGTGTCAGCAAGTAATCCTCAAGATGTTCAACTAGTTCAAGAAATAGATGGAAAACCAATAAAAATAATATATCAACCAGAAGCTTATTTACATCAAGATTTACAAAGACATTTATACATACATGGTATTGTAAATGTTGGCATGACAGATTTTACGCTTGAAATAAATGATGAAGGAAGACCTTATTGGGTTGTAAGTTTATATGAACATAAAATTGGTTATGGAGGAGCAAATGCCACAGGCATAGCTACTGTTGATGCAGAAACTGGAAAAATAAATGTCTATAATGTTAAAAATACACCTAAATGGGTAGATAGAATACAACCACAAAAATTTGTAACAGACCAAATTCAAGACTGGGGTGTTTATGTCAATGGATTTTTAAATTCTGTTATATCAGAAAAAGGAGTACTAGTGCCAACAGAAGGGACATCGCTAGTCTATGGAAATGATAATAGGTCATATTGGTATACAGGTATAACATCTTCTGGTGGAGATGAATCTACAATTGGATTTATGCTTGTTGACTCTAGAACTAAAGAAGCTAGACTGTATAAGCAGCCAGGAGCAACTGAGACAGCTGCGATGAAATCAGCTGAAGGTAATGTTCAAGAAAAGAATTATGAAGCTACATTCCCTGTAATGTACAATATATTAGGTCAACCAACATATGTATCATCTTTAAAAGATAAAGCTGGTCTTGTAAAGAGAGTAGCCTTTGTATCTGTTGAAGATTATAATGTACTTGGTATAGGAGAAGATAAAAATGAAGCTTTAAGAAATTATAAAGATTCATTAGAATCTAAAGGCAATGACTTAAAACTTGATAATGATATGAAAGATGAAGTTATAGAAGGGGTAGTAACTAGAATAAGTCCTGATGTGCGAGGAGGAAATACTAATTATTATGTGACTTTAGATTCTAATAAGGAGATAATATTTAAAGCTACCTCAAAAGTATCTAGCGAATTACCATTGACTCAAGTTGGAGACAAAGTCAAAATATCATATTCAAAAGAAGAATCTAGTGTAATTGAAATGTCAGAATTTGATAACTTAAACATTGCAAATTTTGATGATAAAAAAGCAAAACAAGAAACAGGAACTAATGAAGATACAAATTCACAAGATTCTGAAAGTCAAAGCAATATGTAACTTAGTAAAAAAATTGTAGATATTGTTTAGTGCATTAATAGCTAGTTTTTATAGAAATAAATTCTATAAAAACTAGCTATTTTATTTTAATTCTTTGTAAATTTAATGTCATAAATTTAATATAATATTAGTACAACTTTGCAAATAATACTTCAAGGAGAATGTACTATGACGAATATGGAAAAAGAGATATTGCTTTTAATTAGCAGGGTTAGATGTGTTACAGAAGCTCAATTTAGAAAGATTTATGGAGACCAAAAAAGATACAATAAAAAAAATTTCAAAAAAACATTGAGAAAAATGTGTAGTGAGTATACACTAAAAAAATATCCATGTGATGTAGATTATCGTAACTATAAGGACCTCTCATATGTTTACTATTTGAATGGTAGTAAGCTTTTTAAGGGAGATGATTTAATAAAGGCTCTAGTAGGGTCAGAACTAGTTGTTAGAATTAATACTGCAGGTTGTGATGTAAAAAGATTTTACCGAAATGTTAGTGTAGATGATGTGAAATATGATTTATTTATTGAATATACAGATCAATTTGGCAATATAAAGCAGGTCTTAGTAGATGTTGATCTAAATAATGAAATAGATGTTTCTAAATATGAGAATCTCTCTAGAAAGATAGATAAATCTACAATTCCATTTTTTAGAGTACCAAATATTTTGGTGGTTACACCAGATAATTTATCTGAATTAAATGACTTAGAGAGAGAAGATAATGAGTATAGTATAAATTTTATAGATTTAGGATTAAATAAACTATTTAATTGTATATAAGATATTTTTAGAAAATAAATTTTTTGATTTGCCACATTTTGTAAAAAAAATGTTGCAATATTATATAGAATATGATAAAACTATATTAATAAATTAATTAATAATAATGAGCCTAGGGTAGAGGTAGCTATATTCAAGAGTAATCAATAGTAGCTGGTAAGTGTTGATGATTGATGAAAGGGTCTATAGCCGAAGAAAAGTTGTTGACAAACAAGTTTTCTGGACTTATGCAGAATATGCATAAGGCTGTCACTTTTAAAGTGGTGAGCTACAAGGTTACTTGGTCTATGAAGTTCACACGTCCAAAGTATACCTTTGGGCGTTTTTATTTATCAAAATTTAGCTTGAGGGGGAAAAGGCATGAGTATAATTGTCCAAAAATATGGAGGAAGTTCAGTTGCAGATACTGATAAAATAAAGTCAATTGCAGAAAATATAATAGAAAGAAGAAAAGAAAATCCACGAATGGTAATAGTTGTATCTGCTATGGGAAAATCAACAGATGAATATATAAACTTGGCAAAAGAATTGAGTAATGAACCTAGTAAAAGAGAGTTAGATGCTCTAATGTCTACTGGAGAAATGATTTCAGCCTCTTTATTATCAATAGCATTAAATGCACTTGGTTGTAAAGCTATAAGCTATAATGCTTATCAATTAAATATAAAAACAAGTGGACTTCATGGAAAATCTCAAATTGATGATATAAATGTAAATAGAATAAAGAATAGTTTAGATGAAGGGAATGTTGTAATAGTAACTGGATTTCAAGGAATCAATGAAGATGGTGATGTAACTACTCTTGGAAGAGGTGGTTCAGACACATCTGCTGTAGCTCTTGCAGTTAAACTAAATGGTAAATGTGAGATATATACAGATGTTGATGGAATTTATTTTACAGACCCAAGAAAATATTCAAAGGCAAGTAAACTTGATGAGATTGAATATGAAGAGATGCTTGAATTAGCAAGTTTAGGAGCACAAGTAATGCATTCAAGAAGTATAGAGCTTGCACAAAAATATGGTGTTGAAATTTATGTTGGACGTACATGTGGTACAGTAAAAGGAACATATATAAGAGGGGGAAAAGACATGAAATTAGAGGATAAAGTAATAACAGGATTAGCTACTAGTGATGATGATAGCTCTATAACAATAAAAGACTTTAAGGTAGAAAATATATCTAGTTTATTTGAAGATATAGCAACTATGGGAATAAGTGTAGATATGATAAGTCAAACTGCACCTATTTTAGATAAAATAAGTGTGTCATTTACAGTTCCAAAAGAAGAATTAGGAGAGTGCAAAAAGATAGTATCTAAATATACAAATGAAGAACATGTAGTAATTGATAATAACATCACTAAATTCTCTTTAGTAGGTCTTGGTATGAAAAATACTTCTGGAGTTGCTGCTAAAGTATTTAAGATATTTAATGAAAATGGTATAATGGTAAAACTTATAACTACATCAGAAATTCGTATAACTTGTGCCATAAATTCTGATGATAAACAAGTAGCTATTGAGAAAATAGCAGAAGTATTTAATATATAAAACTTAGGGAGGATATTATGAAACTTCATGGAACTATGACTGTAAAAGACAATGAATTATATATTGGAGGGGTAAGCTGTCTAGAGCTTAGTAAAAAATATCAAACTCCATTATATGTATTTGACGAAGACTTAGTAAGACAAAATTGTAGAGAATATATAAAATATTTTAAAGCTAAAGATGGAAAAAATAAAGTTGCTTATGCAGGTAAGGCATTTTTACCTCTCTATATGTGTAATCTTATAAATGAAGAAGACATGTGTTTGGATGTAGTTTCAGGAGGGGAACTATATACAGCTTATAAATCAAATTTTCCTATGGAAAAAGTTTTCTTTCATGGAAACAATAAAACTGAAGAAGAAATAAATATGGGATTAGATTTGGGAGTAGGTAAGTTTGTAGTAGATAATTTCTATGAGTTAGATTTAATTGAAAAATTATGTGAAGAGAAGGGGAAAACTCAAGAAATATATTTTAGAATAACACCTGGCATAGAAGCTCATACACACGATTATATAAAAACAGGTCAAATAGATTCTAAATTTGGTTTTGCTTTAGTAAATGGAGATTTGTTTAGAGCAATAGAAAAATTGAATGATTATACAAATATTAAATTGGTAGGTCTTCATGCTCATATAGGTTCACAAATATTTGATGTAGAACCATACATAGATACAGTAGATATAATGATGAACTTGGTAAAAGAAATAAAAGAAAAATTTAATATACAGTTGACAGAAATTGACTTAGGCGGGGGTGTAGGTGTTTATTATAGTAAAGGTGATAAACCTAAAACTATAAGAGAATTCTGCGAAACTATAATCACTAAAGCAGAAAATTCCTGTAAAGAACTTGGAATAGAAGTACCTACATTGGTAATAGAACCAGGAAGATCAATAGTTGCAAATGCAGGAAGTACATTGTATACAGTAGGTTCAATAAAAGATATAAAAGATGTTAGAGTTTATGTAAGTGTAGATGGAGGTATGACAGACAATGTAAGACCTTCACTATATCAAGCTAATTATGAATGCAGTATTGTAAATAAGATTAACCATGAAACTATGAATCATGTAACAATAGCAGGCAAATGTTGTGAAAGCGGAGATATATTAATTGGAGATATAGATATAATGGATATAAAAAGTGGAGATGTACTTATAACAACATCAACAGGTGCATATGGATATTCAATGTCTTCAAATTATAATAAAATACCAAGAGCAGCAGTAGTGTCAGTATTTGATGGAGATGCCAAGATAATTTGTAAAAGACAAAGTTATGAAGACTTATTATCTTTAGAAATATAGAATAAGAATTAAATATTGAATTTTAAAATAAGTAGATTATATGATATATCTATAGATTTAAACTAATTTTTAGTTTGTTATAGTTATTCAAGTTATATCTACTTATTTTCTGTTTTATTAACAATTTTCTTGTAATAAATATAAAATATTTTAAAAACTTCCTGATTATGATAAAATTTAAAGTATATGACAAGGAGGGATTTAATGAGAGGAAGAGTAATTTTATTGATATCGATATTATCTATATTTCTTGTAGGATGTTCGTTTAATAAAAAAGATGAAATAAGTTCAACTGAACAAGGAAAAATATATTTAGAGAAACATGATTATAAAAAAGCGATGGAAGCATTATCCTCTGCATTAGAAGAAGATAGCGCTAATGAAAATGCAAGAGCTATGTATGTGCAATCTATGAGAATGTTAAATGTAGATGAATTTGAAAAAGATACAAATTATGAGGATGCAATTAAAGAACTTAAGCTTATAGAGAAAATCAAAAACGGGTCCTCTGTTATTAAAAATGAAGCATCTAAAAAGAAAGAGGAATTGACTAAATTAGAAAAAGAACAGAATGAAGCAGAGGAAGAAAGAAAGAAAAAGGCAAAAGATACAGCTGGAGAAGATAGGTATAGAGTGGAATCAGAAGCAAAGAAATCTTCCTATAGTGAAAAGAGTAAAAATAATAAATCTAATTCCAAAAACAAAAATACAACTTCAAATAATAACAAAGATGTAACTAACAATGATTCTTCTCAAAATCAAGAAAAACCAAATACAAGCAATCCAACACCGACACCAACTCCACCTTCATCAGAAAATAGCGGAGGGTCAGATAGTGGTGGAAATTCTCAGAACTCAAATAATCAGTAAATGTAAAGTATTACATATAAACAATTAAAACTTTGTATCAGTAAATGAAATTAACTCTTAGCATATATTCTTTGCCAAGAGTTAATTTCATTTTTTTATAGTAATGTAATAGATAATAATTAATTTTTAAAATTATAAAAGACAGAAATTATTGCAATCTCTTGTCAATATATTTATCAATAGAAGTTTTTACAACAGCAGCTACAGGTACTGAAAGAAAAACACCTATAAAACCAAAAAGAGACTGTCCTATTAAAATCGCAGAAATTATCCATATAGCTCCTATTCCAACTTGATTGCCCATAACCTTTGGTTCTATGAAATTTCCATCTAGTTGTTGTAATATAAATATAAATACGATAACCCATATGGTTTTTTGTGGACTGTATAAAATTGTCATAGCTACTGGAGGTATAGCTCCAATAAATGGGCCTAGATAAGGTATTATATTTGCTAAAAATATTATTGAAGCTAAAAATAAAGCATTTTCTATTCGAATGATAAATTGAAATCCTATAAATGCAATTATACCAATAATAAGAGAGTCTAAAATTCTACCAATTAAATAATCATAAAAAATATCATGGGTAGTTCTAAAAAATTCTATAATGTCATCAGCTTTGTTTCTAGCAGTAGAAGAATATAGTAATCTTTTAAATCCTAATGCAATTTTTTCCTTATCATATATAATATATATAGATAATATAAAGCCCATTACCATACTAAATAGCATAGATGATATGCTAAGTGTATAGATTAAAAAGTTTTTAGGAATTCTACTAATAAAATTACTAGCTTCTTTTAATGCATTATCTAAGCTATGTTGTATATGAGGAATTAGAGCTTTTAAAAAATCTATGTTTGACATATTTTTTTCTATAAAATTATTTATATAATCAGTGTAAATAGGCATTTCATTTATCAATCTATTTAATGTATTGGCTATTGAAGGAATTAGCAATCTAATACCAAAAGCTAAAATAATACCTATCAATATATAAGATAAAAAAATGGATAAAAGCCTATGTGTTTTAAATTTTATTTCAAAAAGCATTACAAGAGGATTTAAAAGCAAAGCAAGTAAAATAGCTAGTAAAAATGGACTAAAAAAGCTTAATAATCCTTCAATGCTAGATATAAAATCTGCTGGAGTATTAATAAATTTAAAAAATAAAATTCCAATAAACACGACTATTAAATAATATTTTACATTTTCTTTTGAAATAATAATCACTTCCTTAAAATAGTGTTTAATCAGCTATTACATATTAATAGTATGTGAAAAGAAATTACAATTATTTAGGAAAATTAAATAATTTTTTGGCTTGTTTTTAATTAAGGTCTAGTATAGTATAATAATGTAACAAAATTAACATTGATAAAAATATTAAATAACATATAATTTAAGATAAGAAAGGATTATGTATGAGAATTAATAAATATATAGCTTCTTGTGGAATTGCATCTAGAAGAAAAGCAGAAGAAATCATTCTTGAAGGAAGAATAAAGGTAAATGGAAATATAGTAAAAGAACTATCTTTTAATATTGATGAAGAAAAAGATATAGTAGAATTTGATAATAAAGCAGTAAAGCCAAGCGAAAATTATGTCTATATAGTATTGAATAAGCCAGAAGGTTATATAACTACTGTAAAAGATCAGTTTAATAGACCAAGTGTAATAGATATATTAAAAGATGTAAAGGAAAGAGTATATCCAATAGGAAGGTTAGATTATGAAACAAGTGGGCTTTTGATACTTACTAATGATGGAGATTTAACATATAAACTTACTCATCCAAAACATGAAATTAATAAAACTTATGTGGCAAGTGTAAAAGGAATTATAAATAAGGATGAAATAAGAAGTTTTGAAAAAGGACTAAAAATAGAAGATTACACAACAGCACCTGCTAAAATTAGAGTAACTAAGGAAAATAAAGAAAAGAATTATTCAGTATGCGAAATAACAATACATGAAGGAAGAAATAGACAAGTAAGAAAAATGTGTAAAGCTATAAATCATCCAGTTTTAAACCTAAGAAGAATTTCTGTAGGGAAAATAGTATTAAAAGATATAAAAATTGGCGAATATAGATATTTAACGGAAGACGAAATAAAATATTTAAAATCAATAAAATAGCATGAAAATGAAATGAAGTTAATAGCAGGGAGAAATGATATTATGGCATATGCAAAACATTTAACTAAAATTACAGATATAAATAAATTTTATTTAGAAAATATTATTAATAAAGGTGATATAGCAATAGATGCTACCATGGGAAATGGTTATGATACAAAGTATTTGGCTGAAAAGGTTGGAGAAGAAGGCTTTGTGTATGCATTTGATATACAAGAAGAAGCTATAAAATCTACAAGAAAAAAATTAGAAAAAGAAGGATATATAGATAGAGTAAAATTAATACTTGATGGTCATGAAAATATAAATAAATATGTAAAAGAAGAAGTTTCATGTGTTTTATTTAATTTAGGATATCTTCCAAGAGCAAAACATCTAATTATAACTAAACCAGATACAACTTTAAAAGCTATAAAGTCTAGCTTAGAAATATTAAAAGAAAATGGAATAATAAGTATTGCTATATATACAGGACATGATGGAGGTCAAGAAGAAAAAGATAGTATATATAATTTTGTAAATAATTTAAATCAAGATGAATTTAATGTTTTAGAATCTAAATTTTTAAATCAAGTCAATAACCCACCACAATTGATTTTAATTGAAAAGAAAAAATCACAATAAACACTAAAAAAAACTTGACAAGATTCTATTAAGAGTTAATATATATATTGTAACCTTTTAAAAATACTTTAAATAATAAGCATATGATAATTTGCTTTCGAAGTAAGAGATATTCTTAAATATGCAGAATAAAATATTTAACTTTTAAATGAGTAAAAATTGAAAATTTTAAAAGAAATATTGAACAAATCTTAAAAAATGCAAGGAAAAATGGTATAATAAATTTAATCGAAAATACTATGTGAAGTATAAGGTACAGAAAAGTTAGAATTTTATGAGTTTAAGAATCTGAGATAAAAACTAAAATAATAAAATTTTTAGAAAAAATAGTAGTAGTCATAAAAAGAAAATAGTTTAGATAACTAAAAGGAGAAAAAAATGGAAGAAACAAATGAAATGAAAGATAGTAAACATTTGATATCAAATATACAATCTCAATATACGAGGTTAAGTAAGGGTCAAAAACTTATAGCACAATATATTTTAAATAATTATGATAAGGTTGCATTCATGACTGCATGCAAATTAGGTGAAACTGTAGGAGTAAGTGAATCTACTGTTGTAAGATTTGCAAATGCTCTGGGCTATAGTGGGTATCCAAAATTACAAGCTGCACTTCAAGAACTCATAAAAAATAAATTAACTACAGTACAAAGAGTTGAAATGGCACATGATTATTCCGATGATTTTGCAATATTGAACAAAGTTTTAAAGAGTGATATAGATAATATAAGATCAACATTAGAAGAAATTGATGAAAAAGCATTTAAAGAAGCTTCGAATAAACTTTTAAAGGCAAGAAAAATATATATACTTGGTATGAGAAGCTCTTTTGTAGTAGCTCAATACCTAGGTTTTTACTTAGATATAATACTTGATAATGTCCATATAATTAGAATGGATATGGGAGATGCTTTTGAACAGATTGTAAGAATAAACGAAGAAGATGTTATAGTTGCAATTAGTTTCCCACGTTATTCAAAAAAATCTTATCAAATTGTCAATTATGCTAAGGAAAAAGGAGCACATGTAATTTCATTAACAGATAGTTTATTTGCACCAGTGGCAGCACTTGCAGACAATACTCTTTTGGTTAAGAGTAATATGGCTTCATTTGTAGATTCACTAGTTCCAGCACTTAGTATTTCAAATGCTCTTGCTATATCTGTTGGAATGAAAGAAAAAGAAGATATTAAACAGCACTTCGATGACTTAGAGCAAATCTGGAAGAGATATTCTGTATATGAGTAAAGCTTGTATATTAATAAGTAGGATTAATTATTAAAAGTCTCAAATCTAGCAGTGTTTGAGTAAAAATTCTATAAAAAAACTGACTGACATTTAACTGGCAGTCAGTTTTTTTATTTAAATAAGATTTTGCTTAAATTATCAATAAAAAAAGACCCTCAAAAGAGTCTTTCCCGAAAAATCTATATATTATAATATAGTTATATTTTCTGCTTGAGGACCTCTAGCGCCTTTAACTATATCAAAGCTTACTTGTTGACCTTCTTCTAATGATTTAAATCCTGAAGTTTGTATAGCTGAGAAATGAGCAAATACATCATCTCCACCTTCTATTGATATAAATCCAAATCCTTTTTCATTATTAAACCATTTCACTATTCCATTATTCATTTAAAAATACTCCTATTAACCTATATCAAGATATACTTGATTTAATTGTGTATTACTACAAATACTATTGTATCATAGATTAATAGAAATGTCTATTCAATTATATTTTTTAGTTAACATTTTTGGTTATTATTAATCTTAAAAATATATTTAAGAGCTTTGTATTAATATAAAAGTAGATAAAACTAAAAAGGGTTTTCTAGAAAATAAAGCCTATCTAATTATACTTACTTACCAATACCATAACTTGATGCAAGCAGGATTCTACCACATTTTCTCCATACTCTAGTATAAAATCATCTAACTGTGTATCTATAAAATCACAATAATCATATGAACTGCCAATATAAGCAGTTAACATATGTGTACATCTACCCATTTTATCTCTAAACATATATTATTATCCCCCTAAAAAACTTTCATAAAAACAAAAAGAAAATATCTTTTTGGCAACTGGCTGAATAATTTAGGAGTCCCCCTTAAATTTACTTACTTTCATTATAAAGAATACTTATAATAGTATATACATTTTGTAAATAATGAATATGCTAAAAGAGCTGGAATAATGTTTGATGAAAGTTTAAACCCTGATATACATTCACTAAGAATGACAATACTTTATGGATTAAAAGGAATAAGTGCTTATGGGCATCAGGCTAGAGAGCTTGTATATTATAATAATCAAGTAGATGAATTTTATTTTAGAGCACTATCAGCAATTACAGATGATGATATTTCTTTAGAGAACTTAATAACATTAACTCTTAAGACAGGTGATATGAGTGTTGCTGTAATGCAAAAATTAGATGAACCTAATACTACCATTTATAAAAACCCAGAACCTCATAAGGTAAATGTAAAGATAAAAAAAGGACCTTTTATAATAGTTTCAGGACATGATTTAAAAGATTTAGAAATGTTACTTAAACAAACAGAAGGAAAAGGGATAAATATATATACTCATGGAGAAATGATTCCTTGTCATGGATATCCAGAATTAAATAAATATACTCATTTAGTAGGTAACTTTGGAGGAGCATGGCAAGACCAGGAAGAAATTACTATACCGAGTTTGCTAAACAAGTTCCTAAAGATTGTATAATTTTAACACTTGCATGCGGAAAATATAGATTTAATAAGTTAAACTTTGGAGAAGTAGCTGGGTTTCCTAGGTTGCTAGATGTTGGTCAATGTAATGATGCTTATTCAGCAGTAAGAATAGCTTTAGCTTTAGCTAATGCATTTGATACAGATGTGAATAGTCTTCCTCTTTCAATAATATTATCATGGTATGAGCAAAAATCTGTAGCAGATTTATTAGCATCATTATCACTAGATATAAAAAATATTTATTTAGGGCCAAGTTTACTAGCATTTATAAGTCCAAATGTACTACAATATTTAGTTGATACATTTAATTTAATACCTATTAGTACACCTGAAAAAGATTTGGCAACATGTCTAAATGTTCCAGCAAAATAGTAAAGACTATAGGTGATAATCAAAAAGAGTGTTTTAGACACTCTTTTCTTAATCATCATCATCTTCTACATATTCAAGTATATCACCTGGTTGGCAATCTAAAGCTTTACAAATTTCATTTAGAGTGGTAAATCTAATAGCTTTTGCTTTACCAGTTTTTAAAATTGATAAATTAGCATTTGTAATATCTATTTTTTCAGCCAAATCTTTAAGTGATATTTTTCTTTTTGCCATCATTACATCTAGATTAACTATAATTGCCATAATATCACCTCTATATCGTTAAATCATTATCTTCTTTTATTTTTATAGCTTTATTAAATGTTTCAGCAATTACAAAACACATTAGTGCAAATATAAAAGAGATGACCATAAGTGGTGAAATTCCTCCACTATCAGCTCCAAAAACTCTTATATTACTGGTATTCAAACTATAACCATTGATACATTCAATTATAGTATTTATCAATAAGCAATATCCCATTATTTTAAATCTCTTTACATTTTCAAGCATGAAAGGTGAGTATTTAGTACTATTAATTATAAAAGTTAAGCATAAGATAACTATGAAATAGTTAGAAAAATACATTATTCTAACAACTAAAATAAATAATTTTTCAAAGTTAAAATCATATAAAAACATAGGTATCATACACATGAATAGTATACCAGATACACTTAAAATTACTAGTATAAAGTATAAAAATACTGATAGAATCTTGTTAAAAAGTCTTGTAATCATTAAATATCATCTCCTTAATATAATGTATATTATTGATTATAATATATAATTTATTGTTTTTCAATAATAAATTATTGACATAGAATATAAAAATATTATAAAATGTATATAAATAAGAATATTAAGGTGGTAAGTTTATATGAAAAAGAATATAAGTTCTAAAATATTGAATAATATTGTGCTAGTTGGAATAATTTTGACTTTATTATCACTTATTTTAACACCATTAGCACTGACAGCGTATTTTAAAAGTAGTTTGGAAATTACAAATACAAATATGCCAACTATAATGTCAATAGCTATATATATATGTGCTATTCCGTATGTTGTATCATTATTTATGTTAAAAAGATTATGTAAGCTAGTGGCAATAAATAATCCATTTTCAGAAGAGATACCTAAAAACTTAAAAAAAATATCCATCTGTGCATTTAGTGAAATTTTTATATTCAACTTTGTAGTGATAATATTATATTATTGTTATGATATATACTTATATGCAATTACTATAATACCTGTAGTTATAGTATCATTTGTTTCATTATCAATAGGATTTCTAGCTTTAGTTCTATCAATTTTATTCAATAAAGTTATTGAAATAAAAGATGAGAATGATAAAACAATATAATAAATTTATACACTAATATGTTTATTAAAAATATTTTAGGTTGATTTTATTAGATTTAATTTTAATTAATACTATAGCTGTAAAGTATATTAATAATACATAAGAGATTAGATTTTATAGATAATTAGATTTTATTAGTAAAAATAAGCTAAAAGTATACAACACAGAAAGAAAAAATAGTGATAGAATGTTCTATCACTATTTTTTCTTTCTATGTTAATTTGAGTATACAATACTTTTTTCTAGATTAAGAGTTTTAAAAGTATCTTTTATAATAATTAATTTATTGCTTACCTGCTTATTTTAATAATACTAAGATAAAGTGAATTGATATAGTAATTGCTCTAATTTATATGAAAACAGTAATGATAAGATTATCTTTACTTAAACAAAGTATTTATCCATTCATTTAATACTTTTAATTGCTCTTGTGTATTAAACCAATGCTCGCCGTTTTCTATAACTGTTAAATTGCAATTAAAATGGTGTGTAAATTTCTCTACCACACTTAGTTCTGTAAGTTCATCGTGTTTACCATATAGTATTCTTGTTGTAGTATTCCATTTAGTAATAGGATGTTTTTTGACATATTGTAGATATTCCCATGAGAGTGTATGACCAAATGAAGTTGGAATAATTAGTTCATGTTTAAGTTGTTCTTCTGATACATTTGCCCAAAGCATCATATTAGAGATAAGCTGTTTCATATCAAGAATTGGAGATACAAAAACACACTCTTCCAGATTCTCATTTTCAAAACTCAACATACTAAACCATGCACCAATACTATTTGCATATAATGAAATTTGATTCCAGTTAGATTTTGCATATTTCATTATAGTTAATAGCTCTGGAACAACATTCCATGGGTCAAACGAAATGTTTTCTTCTTTACGTTCTCCATGTTTAGGTAAATCAATACTTAAAACCTGCCATCCATGATTAACAGCAATATTAGCAAAAGTTTCGGCTTCTTCTTTATAACCACATTGTCCGTGTATGTAAATATACAATTTGTTTGACGAATTTCCCCAAAGAATTGAAGGAATTCCATGAATTTGAAAATATTTCTTTTCCATAAAAATCTCCTCTCAGTTTAATATATAGTATCTATTTATGTATCTATTAAACTATAAAATTATACTGTAATATTCTAATTTAATTATCTATAATACTAATTTAATTAGTTATAATACTAATATAATTAGTATTATATTAAACTAAAATTAAATTGTCAACATTGCATTTAATATAAAGTGTTTTATAAGTCTTAATTGTTGACGAAGCTAATTAGATTAGTTAAACTAATAAAGTAATTAATTTTAGTTGAGAGAGGTATAATCATGCGTGTTAGTAGAGATATAGTAATACAGGTAGCATCTGATATAGCTGATAAAGATGGGCTTAACAAGCTTTCTTTAAAAGTTGTTGCAGAAAAACTAAGTATACGTACACCATCTTTGTATAATCATATAGAGAGCTTAGATGATTTATTGAGAGAGATTGCTCATAGTGGAATGAGGAAAATGAATAAACAGATGGAGAAAGTTGCTATTGGTGATTCTGGAGATACAGCTATAAAATCTGTAAGTATTGCATATTTTAACTTTATAATTGCTCATCCTGGGGTTTATGAAACAATTCAATGGGCTATTTGGCATGGAAACAGTGAAACATCAGAGATATTTGAAGACTATAAATCGCTATTAGAAAAACTTATTCTTTCTTGTAATTTAAGAACAAAGAATATAGATGAAGTATTAAATTTGTTGATGAGTGTGATTCATGGATACTCAACTTTGCAACTTGGAAAAGCTCTTTTAAATTCAGAAGAAGCTATAAAAGGTCTATCTGACACTATTGATACTGTACTATTAGGTGTTCATAAAAAGTATGACTAAGTATATCACTAAATATTAATGTCTTTGTTAGTAGATTCTTTTAAAGTATATTACTTAAAAATTTAAAGAGAAATAGTGTAATTTTAAAATTTAATTTAAAAGCAAATCAACTTTAAAAACTTTAAGTGGATTTGCTTTTAATATATTTTTTTATTAAATTAGTTTGCTATTGATAGCTTCATTGGAGTAAAACGTATGCCATTGACAATCTGTTCAACATTAGTATCTTTAAATCCTAATTTATGGTAAAATTCAATAGCATAAGGTGATGAATTTACAGTTATTTCAGTTAAATCATCTTTGTTTTCAGTAAAATACTTTACACCTACAGCCATTAATTTTTTTGCAACACCACGTTTGTGATAATTTTTATCTACAAATAACATACATATATGATTTAGGTCTCTGATAGCTAAAACCCCAATTAACTTTTCACAATCAAAACAGCCCCAAAAGAAAATAGATTTTTCTTTGACTTTTTCAATAATAGAGTTATATTCTATAAATTCATGGAATGACTCAATTCCCTCAGCACAATAATCTGGAGACTCAAATTCTTCAAATACATTCCAAATTAAATTTAATGCATTTCTAATATCATGCTCTTTTAATTCTCTTATTAGGTACTTTTCATACATTATAAACAACACCTCTATTATTAAAAATTTTCTTATAATTATATACCTTAAATATATTTATTTCAATATAAATTATTTTATTAATTTTTAATTTAAAGATGATTAATAAAATAATCTATATACAATATACTTAGAACATAAAAATTTATTTAATTTTACATACAATTTAATAATAAAAATAAATTTGAAATAATCTAAAATGAAAATATATATGACATATAAGTGTCATATATATAATAGTACAATAAAGATATACTATATACATGAAAACTATTTTGTAAAGAGAAAAGGAGAGACAATATGCAGATTATAGATATAAATTTAAACAATATTGACAATGAACATATATGTTGTGCAATTACTGAAAAAAAGGGAGAAAACTGTGTTTCTTCTAAAAAATCTTGGATGAAAAGCAATTTTGATAAAGGCCTTGTATTTAAAAGGTTAGATGAAAGAGGTAAAGTTTTTATAGAATATATTCCAGCAGAAAATGCATGGTGTCCTATTACTGCAAATAATTATATGTATATTAATTGTTTCTGGGTATCTGGAAAATTTAAAGGACAAGGATATTCTAATTTATTACTACAAAAATGTATTGATGATGCAAAGTCAAAAGGAAAATATGGGCTAGTTGTACTTTCATCTGAAAAAAAACTACCTTTTTTATCTGATTCTAAGTATCTAAAATATAAAGGATTTTATCTGGCAGATACATCAGAACCTAGTTATGAACTATTGTATTTTCCATTTACTAATAATGTACCTATTCCATGCTTTAAAGATTGTGTAAAACAAAGCAAACCAAAGGAGAATGGGATAGTTTTATATTATAGTAATCAGTGTCCACATACTGCAAAATATGCTCCTATTTTGAAAAAAATTGCGAATGCTAGAGGTATTGAAGTAAATCTTATAAAATTTGAAACAGCAAAAGAAGCACAAAATGCTCCTGCGCCATTTACTACATATAGTCTTTTTTTCAATGGGAAATTTATAACTAATGAGATATTTTCTGAGAAAAAAATCGAAAATTTTTTAGATAGTAAAGGTTTTTAAAACTCAATTAAAATAAGATATAAATATTGTAATTTTAAATTGTGATATTTTATAATTTAATGTATTTTAGATGTCTATTAAATTCTAATCTATATACTTAAGGTATCCCATGAATTTACTATTTATTATGATTATTGTGGTATAGTGTTGAGTAGATGAAATTTTGTTAAATATTGGAATGTAAATAAAATATATTAAGAGAGGGTAATTATTATGAATAAAAGTATTAACACAAAAATTATATCTGCTGGAATGGTTATATCTATGTTAATTACAGGAACTGCATATGCACAAGAAAATTCAGAAACTAGTAAAGATAATTACAGTATTGATAAAAGTAATATAAGAGTTGAAAATCCAATAGATATACATAATTTGTGTGGTGGATGGGCAAATATTAGGTTGCTAAACGAAGATGACTTGAAAGTGTTTAATGAAACTAAAGGAACATTGCTAGGTGTTGAATATGAGCCACTTATTGTTTCTACTCAAATTGTAGCTGGAACAAATTATAAATTTATTTGTAAGGCTGAGACAGTTTCAAGTACACCTAAAAAGTATTTAGCAGAGGTTAATATTTTTAAACCTCTTCCTTTTGAAAAAAATAATAAAGCAATAATAAAAAGTATTAATAAAATTAATGAATAAAAATATAATAAATTATAGTAGGGAATTCTCAATGGATATAGTATCTATTTTAACCAATATAGACATAAAGAAGTTGAATGACTTTTATAGTGGAAAAGTAACTCTACATTATGATGAGTTAATACTTATAAATAGTGTCATTATAATGTCATTTGCAGATACATTTAAAACTACTAAGTATAGTCATGATATGATAATTAAGACTCGCAAAAAAGATATTGAGTAGTAAAATTTATAGCCTGCTAGAAAATATAGAACTAATAAATGAAAATTCATGTAATAGACGAGGTTTTATCATATTAAAAAGAAAATCAATAGAAAGACTATTGTTGTGTCTGATTAAGAGTTCTTTGATAACAATTTTAGTCCTTCTCTTAAAAAGGAGAAAAAATGATATTAAAAACAAAAAGATTAACTTTAATTCCACTATCACTTCGTCAACTTGAACTTTGGACTTCCAATAATGCAGAATTAGAAAAGGAATTGGATTGCATTTATTGTGCAGAACCAATGATTGGGTTTTTTTATGATATTGTAAAAAGACAATTAGATATTGCTAAAAAAGATGAAAAAAATATATTGTTTTATACATTTTGGTTTATTATGCTAAATGAAAACCGTACAATTATAGGATTAGCTGATTTTAAAGATGTACCAAATTCTTATGGTGAAATTGAGATTGGTTATGGCCTAGGTGAAGATTATAAAAAACAAGGATATATGACAGAAGCTGTTAAAAAGATATGTAGTTGGGGATTAAGTCAACAAAATGTTTCTTCTGTGATAGCTGAAACTGATGCAGACAATACAGATTCACAAAGTGTTTTATTAAGATGTGGTTTTAAGTTATATCGTAACTCAGATACAAAATGGTGGAAATTAACAATCTAGAAAAAATTTCCAAAAGTTTATAAATAATATTGACAAACTACTAAAAATAAATTATTATATAAAACAACAAGAAAAGAAATTGAAATCCTATGAAAAAGAAAGTAGCATAAAAGGATTTGATAGAGAGCTAGGGATGGTGGAAGCCTAGTAATGAATTTTATTGTGAATAGAGCTTTGGAGGAAGTTACCAGAACTAGGAGTATGGTAATTGGTGAGTCTCGCCTTAAGAGATTAGAGTGGGTAAGATTATCTTATCAATTAGAGTGGTAACGCGGGTGTATATTCGTCTCTTGGTCTTTGACCAAGAGGCTTTTTTAATTTTAAATATAGATTTGCAAATACTTTTTAATTTATAAGAATATTTATTATAATTATAATTTTACCAATAAGAGTGGTACCGCGGAAATTCGCCTCTTAGCATTATCAATGCTAAGGGGCTTTTTATTGTGAGTTAGATAGTTTTAAATTTATAAATTATCAAATGATTATCAAATAATAATATCAATCTAAAAAAATAATTCAAAATATTCTTAAAATAATTGTAAAACGGAGGGAATAAAATGAGTAAAATAAAAGCTGGGATTATTGGAGCATCTGGATATGTTGGTGTAGAATTACTAAGATTATTAATAAATCATGAAGAAGTAGAAGTTACAGCTATAGGTTCAAATTCATACATTGGCAAAAATATAGTTGATGTATACCCAAGTATAGGTTATGAAAACAGTATGGTATGTATAGAAAACGAAAAAGTCATTGATATGTGTGATGTTGTATTTACTGCTCTTCCACATGGGGTAAGTGAAAAATTTGCAATAAAAGCAATCGAATCTAAAAAGAAAGTCATAGATTTAGGTGCTGATTTCAGAATAAAAGATGAAGAAATATATAGTGAATGGTATGGGGTATCTTTTATAGATAAAATTTTACACAAAAAAGCTGTATATGGATTAAGTGAGATATATAAAGAAGATATAAAAAATGCTGATATAGTTGCAAATCCAGGATGTTATCCTACTAGTATTTCTTTACCACTGATGCCATTATTAAGCTCTAAGTTAATAAAAAATAATAATATAATAATTGACTCTAAATCAGGTCTCACAGGAGCTGGTAGAGAGTTATCAACAAGTAGTCATTTTACAGAAGTTAATGAGAATATAACTGCATATAAAATAGGAAAACATAGACATACTCCAGAAATAGAACAAAATCTAAGTGAAGCGTATAAAGAAAATGTAGATGTAGTTTTTACACCAAATCTAATTCCAGTAAATAGAGGGATACTATCAACTATATACTGCATAAAAGAAGATAATGTATCTATAGGTGATATACATAAAAAATTGACTGATTATTATGAATATAAAGATTTTGTAGAAATACTCCCATTAGATAAGATAACCTCTTTAAAAAATGTTATATATTCAAATAAATGTGTAATATCAGTACATGAAAATAAAGATACATTAATAATCTGTTCAACTATAGACAATATGATTAAAGGAGCAGCAGGGCAAGCCATACAAAATATGAATATAATGTTTGGAATTGAGGAGACTACAGGATTAAAGCATATTGCACCATCATTTTAGGAATAGAAAAATACTAAACTCATATAAGTAGGAGGATAAAAATGGAGATTATAAAGGGTGGAGTTACAGTTCCAGAAGGGTTTGTTGCTTCAGGAATTCACTGTGGCTTGAGAAAAAATAAAGAAAAGAGGGACTTAGCTTTAGTTTATTCAGATATTTTATGTGATGCAGCAGCAGTAGTTACTCAAAATAAAGTTAAAGGAAATCCAGTTTATGTAACACAGGAGCATATTAAAAATGGAAAAGCACAAGCGATTATAGTGAATAGTGCTAATGCTAACACATTTAATGGAAAAGAAGGTCTTATAAATGCATATAAAATGGCTAAATTTACTAGTGAAAAATTAAATGTTAAAGAAGAGGATGTTTTGGTTGCATCTACTGGTGTTATAGGAAAACCATTAAATATAGATTTAATAGAAAAAAATATGGATGAATTAGTGAGTAATCTCAGTAAACAAGGTCATATTGGAGCAAGAGAAGCGATTATGACAACTGACATTATAAAGAAAGAAATAGCAGTAGCAATAATGTATGGAGATAAAAAAATAACTATTGGAGGTATGGCAAAAGGCTCAGGAATGATACATCCTAATATGGCAACAACATTGGGATTTATAACTACGGATGCAAATATCGATAGTGCTCTCTTAAAAGAAGCTCTAAAGAGTGCAGTTGATAAAAGCTTCAATAGAGTTAGTGTAGATGGAGATACAAGTACTAATGATATGGTAATGATTTTGGCAAATGGAAAAGCGAAAAATGAGAGAATGGATGAAAAAGATGAACATTATCAAGTATTTTTAAGTGCACTTACATATGTTTGTATAGAACTTGCTAAACTTGTTGCTAAAGATGGAGAAGGATGCACAAAATTAATTGAATGCTATATAAATGGAGCACTAAGCGAAGAACATGCAGTAAAGTTAGCAAAAACAGTTATATCTTCTTCCTTGGTAAAGACAGCTGTATTTGGAGCTGATGCAAATTGGGGAAGAATATTGTGTGCTTTAGGTTATGCGGGTGAAGAAATAGATATGGAAAAAGTAGATATTATTTTTGAAAGCATGAAAGGATATATAGAAGTATGTAAACAGGGAAATGGGTTAGATTTTAACGAAGAAAAAGCGAAAAAAATTCTTGAAGATGATGAAATAAGTATATTAGTAGATTTGAACATGGGAAATGCTAGGGGAAATGCATGGGGATGTGATTTAAGTTATGATTATGTAAGAATAAATGGAAGTTATAGAAATTAGGAGGAAATGCTTAATGATTGATATAGAAAAAGCAAATACGCTGATAGAAGCTTTACCATATATAGAAAAGCATCAAGGAAAGACTATTGTAGTTAAGTATGGTGGAAGTGCAATGAAAAAAGATGGTTTAAAAGAGTCTGTTATGGAAGACCTTGTACTTATGAGTTATGTTGGAATCAATATAGTTTTAGTACATGGTGGAGGAGCAGAAATCAATAAAATGCTCGCTAAAGTAGATATAGAAAGTAAATTTGTAAACGGGCTTAGATATACAGATGAAGAAACCATGGAAATTGTAAAAATGGTTTTAGCTGGAAAGGTAAATAAAGATTTGGTAAATAAGATACATATAAAAGGTGGAAGAGCAGTAGGGCTTTGTGGGATAGACAATAATATGATTTTATGTGACCCATATAAAAATTATGAACTAGGATTTGTTGGAGAAATAAAGAAAGTAAATGTTGAACTTATAGAATCTTGTTTAAAATCAGGATATATTTCAGTAATTGCAACTATTGGAGTTGGAGATAATGGAGAGACTTATAATATAAATGGAGATACAGCAGCATCAGCTATAGCTAAAGAATTAAATGCAGATAAGTTGATACTTCTTACTGATGTGCCAGGTCTTTTAAGAGATCCAGATGAAGAAAAGTCATTGATAACAGAAGTTATACTAGAGGATGTTGATAAGCTATTTGATGAAGGTATAATTACTGGTGGCATGATACCTAAAATACATGGATGTGTAGACGCTTTGAATAATGGGGTAAATAGAGTTCATATTTTAGATGGAAGAGTTCCCCATTCTATAATAACAGAGTTATTTACTGATAGTGGGATAGGTACATTAATAAGAAAAGAAAATGAATAAGAAGATACGTTAAATATAAAGAAGATTATAAACTTAAGTGAGGATGATAAAAATGAATATAAATAACAATAGTATAGTTTCAAAATGGGAGGAATATTTCATAAATACATATAGCCAACCTGATTTTATTATAGACTATGGCGAAGGTAGTTGCTTTTTTGATACTAAAGGCAATAAATATATAGATTTTACAAGCGGATATGGAGTATCCTCTCTTGGATATAGTAATAATAATCTAAAAACTGCCTTAAAGAACCAAGTGGACAAATTATTACATACATCAAACTTATATTTCAATGGTCCAGTATTGTCTGTAGGAGAAAAAATAATTAATACAAGTGGATTGGATAAAGTATATTTTTGCAACTCTGGAACAGAAGCAAATGAAACTGCTTTTAAAATAGCAAGAAAGTATAGTAGTGATAAATATGGTAAGGGAAGAGGGACAATTATAAGTTTAAAGGATTCTTTTCATGGTAGAACAATGATGTCTTTGATGGCAACTGGCATGGATAAGTATCATAAATATTTTTATCCACTTCCCAAAGGCTTTAAATATGTAGAAAAAAACGATATTGAAGATTTTAAAAATAATATTGATTCAACTGTTTGTGCAGTAATTCTTGAAGCAGTTCAAGGCGAAGGTGGAGTTAATGTTCTTGAAAAAGATTATATTTTAGAACTTGTAAAAATATGTAAAGAAAAAGACATAGCAGTAATTTTTGATGAAGTTCAATGTGGTATAGCAAGAACAGGTAAACTGTTTGGATATGAATATTTTGATGTAAAACCAGATATTGTTACAATTGCAAAAGGTTTAGGAGCAGGAATACCAATAGGAGGAGTATTAGTAAATGAAAAATTTTCAAAAGTTTTAGGTAAAGGAGATCAAGGTACAACATTTGGAGGTAATTTATTAGCTATGGTGGCAGCTTCTGTTGTGTTAGATGAAATATCTAAAGAAGGATTTTATGAAGATGTATTAGAAAAAGGGGATTATATAAGAAAATCTATTGAAAATTTTAATAGTACAATCGTAGTAAAAACAAAAGGTATGGGCTTGATGATAGGAGTAGAAACTACTATTGAATCTAACATTATAGAAGAAAAAGCTAGAAAAAAAGGATTACTTGTTTTGACTGCTGGAAAGAATGTACTTAGATTTTTACCGCCTTTAACAATTAGCTATAAGGAGATAAATGAAGCTCTTGAAATTTTAAAAGATATACTACTAGAAGTTAATTAAGCTTTTAGAAGATATATTATTAGAATAAGAATGAAGGCATATAAAAATATATGAAACTAAAGATTGAGTAGCATTTAAATAAATTTACAAAAAGGGGAAAATCAATATGAATAATATAAGTTTAAAAGGAAAGAGTTTTTTAACATTAAAGGATTTCACTAAAGAGGAAATTAGATATTTATTAACTCTATCTAGTTATTTAAAAACTAAGAAGAAGGTTGGTATAAAAGGAGATTTATTGCAAGGCAAAAACATAGCATTATTGTTTGAGAAGACATCAACAAGAACTAGATGTTCGTTTGAGGTAGCTGCTCATGATGAAGGTGCTCATGTAACTTACCTAGGTCCCAATGACTGTCATATGGGTAAAAAAGAATCTGTATCTGATACAGCAAAAGTTTTAGGAAGATTTTATGATGGTATAGAATTTAGAGGATTTAAACAGGAAACTGTTGAAAGTTTAGCAAAATACTCTGGAGTACCTGTTTGGAATGGCCTTACAGATGAATATCATCCAACTCAAATACTTGCAGATTTTCTAACAGTAACTGAAAATGTAGATAAAGATTTAAATAAAGTTAAATTTGTGTATGTTGGGGATGCTAGAAATAATATGGGTAACTCGTTGATGATAGGATGTGCTAAATTGGGAATTCATTTTGTAGCACTTGCTCCTAAAGAGCTTTGGCCAAATGAAAAGTTAGTTGAAGATATGAGAGAGATATCTAAAAAGTCTAAAGGAGATATATTGTTAACTGAAAATATTGATGATGTAAAAGGTGCTGATGTTATATATACAGATGTATGGGTTTCTATGGGAGAAGAAGAACAATATGAAGCGAGAATAAATCAACTTAAAGATTATCAAGTGAATATGGATATGATAAAGAAAACTGAAAATGAAAATGTTATATTTTTACATTGTCTTCCAGCTTTTCATGATTTAGAAACTAAAGTTGGTCAAGAAATTTATGAAAAGTTTGGATTATCAGAATTAGAAGTTACTGACGAGGTATTTAATTCCAAGTATTCAAAAGTATTTGAAGAGGCAGAAAATAGAATGCATACTATAAAGGCTATTATGGTTTCTACTATGACTGATGTAAATATGAATAATAATTTAATATAAATATTTTTTAATCTAGGTTTATGTTTTGATAAAAGTGATAAATATTCTAAATATATTATTAAAAATCCTCATTATATGTTAAAATAACTTATGTATCAACAAATTAAGAGGGAGGATTTGAGATATGAAAAAAATCATATTACTTTTAACAACTTTTTTATTAGCAATATCTTTGACAGCATGTTCAAGTGCAAAACCAGAAGATACAATCAATAATTTTTTTAGTAGTGCAAAGAAATTTGACTTTGAAGGTATGAACAAAGTTATGGAAAATAATGATGAAAAATATAAGGATATACTAAAAGAATTAGAAACAGAAGACCCAAGTGCACAGTATGTTTTAGATTATCTAAAAAATAATGCATCTAAAATAACATACACAATAAAAGACAGTGAGATTAAAAATAATAATGCAAAAATTCAAGTAGAGTGTAAGTTTGTAGATTCAACACCATTACTTAAAGAAATAATAGCTGAAGCATTTACAAAGATGCTTGGCATGAGTTTTTCAGGTCAAGATTTAACAGATGAGAAAACAACTGAAATGTTAGTGTCAATCATGAAAGAAAAGCAAAAAAGTGTTGAAGAAACTTTTGTAACAAAAACTGTAGAGTTTGAATGTACTAAGAAAGATAATAAGTGGATAATAAGTTCAGCTAATGATGCTCTGGCTGATGTATTATTATCTAATCTTGTTACAGCAGGAGAAGAATTTTCTAACTCTATGAGTTAAGTTGAATATTAAATTAGAAATATAATAAAAAATGAATATATAATATTTATAAGGGATATCAGTTTTGGTATCCTTTATGTTTTTTAAGGTAAATAAATAAAAATCAATAGAAATATTAAAAATAATTTGAATGTTTATTTCCACTATTAGAAAGATATCTATTGTATAATATATATGATTTAAAATGAGCTAATTATGAATAGAATGTATAATTATAAGTAAGGTATATAGCTAATGGAAATGATAGATTTGATACTCTTGATGGGATACCAACTTTTATATATAAATAGAATTAGAAGGTAGCAATTATGGTTAGTTGCTACCTTCTTCATGTTTATTTTCATTTTTTTTAATACATCAGAATAGAGAGTATTATCATAAAATTATCTTAGATTAAGATTATCTAGTATTTTTAAAAATATTTTTACCGCAATATCTAAATCATTCACAGTAACATTTTCATTAGGATTATGACTTATACCTTCAGTACATCTTATAAATACCATACCTATATCAGTTATATTATCCATTTCTTGAGCATCATGACCAGCGCCACTATAAATATAAAATGGGTTGAGATTTAAATCTACAAAACTTTTTTCTATAACTTTTGTTATTTTATCAGAACATGGTACAGGAACATTTTCAAAAGAGAGTTCACTTGTATAGTTAAGTTTTCTATTTTGACATATACGAGTTATTTCATCAAATATTTTTATTACTGAAATATCAAGAATTTCTTGTGAACATGAGCGTACGTCAAGAGTAAAATCAACTCTTTCAGGAACTACATTTGATGATGATGGATAAAAATTCATCTTTCCAATTGTAGCAACTAAATCAGGAGTTATCTTAGCTATATTTTCAATTGCTAATACACATTCACAAGCACAACATCCAGCATCAAATCGCATATCCATTGGTAATGTTCCAGCATGACCAGATTTGCCATTTACTGATATTTTAAAACTCTTAAATCCTGTAATACTTGAAACAATCCCAGCAGGAAGAGAGTTGTTTTCTAAGACAGGCCCTTGTTCGATATGGAATTCTAAATAAGCATCAATATCTTTTCTAGGGTGTAAATTTATTAAATTTTTAGTATCAAATCCAAATTTTGTCACAGCTTCTTCAAGTGTAATTCCATTTTCATCAACAGATTTGAGTAGCTCCTTTTTAAAAGTACCAGCAAAAACTTTACTTCCCATTAGAGATGTTTCAAATCTTGTACCTTCTTCCTCAGCAAATGCAACTACTTTAACATTAAATGGGTAAGATTTATTATTATTTATAGCTTCCTCAAGTCCAATTAGAGGAACAATTATTCCTAGCATTCCATCAAATATACCTCCGCATTTTACACTATCTTGATGAGATGCAACTACTAATGTAGGTGCGTTTAAGAAAGTAGATTTATATGTACCTATAACATTTCCAATATCATCAATTTCAACATCAAGATTCAAACCTTTCATCCAAGAACTTATTAATTCAATCGATTTTTTATGCTCATCAGTTAATATAAGTCTTGTAAGACCTGTTGTTGTTGAACTTATTTTTCCTAATGTTTGTAAATAATCCATACATCTTTGTCCTAACATATGTACCCTCCTAAAAATATAATTGTCAACTAAATTTATCAGATAATTATATTATATCAGTATATTTGGAAAATAATAGGATGTTATTAAACAAATAAATAATAAAAAAATAAAAAGCCTAGTAGAAATAAAAAATAAAAATACCATCAACTTTTACCTCGATAGTATTTTTATAAAATTATTTAAACATAAAAACTGGTGTTAATATATTTTATACTTCTTTTTTACAATAAATTTTTGTAGAAATAAAATATGAAATTACAAACAAAAAAATAGCAATAAATGGAAGAGAATAAACTAAAGTATTAAGTATAATCTCAATAGAGATACTTGAATTAAATCTTTCCAAAAGGCTTTTAAATCCTAATAATACAGCAGTAGGAAGTAAAAAGCATGCAATCATTAATAAACGAGCTTTTTCTGTACCAAATTTATAAATAAGTGGTAAAATAAGGCTGGCAAAACATATTGAAATTGATAAAATTAATCCTGTAATAACTAAAGTCTCATCTAAAACAAGTGTATTTTTAAAATATCCAATAACGATGCTAATAATAAGTGAGAAAAATACACCTATAAAGCTAAATATTAACATAGTTAAATATTTACTTAATACAATAGCATTACGTTTGATAGGCATTGTAAGTACATAGCTATCCCATTTATTTAAATCATCATATGAAAATGTTGAGACAATCATTGTTGTACATAAAACTATAATAACACCCATAAAACTATTGTTATTTCCATCTCCCACAGAAGATATATATCCAAATACAATCATAAATAAAATCATAATTTTTATATTGCCTTTTAAATTAAGTAAGTCTTTTAAAATTAGTCCCTTCACTATTTATCACCTCTCACATAAAATAACATAATTTCTTCAATTGTTGTATTGTCAACTATAAGATTTGGATGTTTTGTAATAAATTTGTACTTGTCTTTAAGTAGTACTTCATATCCAAACTGGCTTTTACGATAATATGAATAATCTTCATTTGTAAGTTTAGCAAAATCATTAGAACTACATTTTAAGATACCCATAGTATCGATTAATTCATCTTTGCTTTCGCTAAATATAATTTTTCCCTTATGTATAAATGTAATATAATCTGCTATTTTATCCAAATCACTTGTAATATGTGAAGATAAAATAATAGAATGTTCTTCATCCTGTATAAAATCTAAGAATATATCCAATATTTCTTCTCTTACAATAGGGTCAAGTGAACTAGTTGCTTCATCTAATATTAATAACTTTGGTTTATGAGATAAAGCTACAGCAATACTAAGTTTCATTTTATTACCTTTTGAAAATTCTTTAATTAGTTTATTATTTGGAACTCTTAATTTTTTTAAATATTCTTTAAATAGTGTATCATCCCAGTTTTTATAGATATGGCTCATAATTTTTGAGATATTATTTGTATTTAAATTCTCATGAAAGTTGCTTCCTTCAAATACCACACCAATTTGTTCTTTGATTTCTTTTTCATTTTTTATGTTATCAAGACCAAAAATTTCGATATTTCCACTATCATAAGATATTAAATTTAAAATTGATTTTAATGTAGTAGTTTTTCCTGCACCATTTTCACCTACAAATCCCATTATAGAGCCTTTTGGTACTGAAAAAGATACATCTTGTAATGCAAAATTTTTGTAAGCTTTGTTTAGGTTTTTTATAGTTATTGCGTCCATAATTATCATTCTCCCTTATATAATAAAAGTAAAATATCTTTTAACTCATCATATGTAATACCACTACTTTGAGCTGTATCAACTGCTTTTTGTAGGTATTCTTCAATTAAACGAAGTTGTTCTTCTTTAACAAAATCCATATTTTTGCCAGATACGAAACTACCTTTACCAGTAACTGTTTCAATAAATCCATCATGTTCTAAATCGCTATATGCTCGCTTTGTAGTAATTACACTTATTCTAAGTTCTTTTGCTAATAATCTCATACTTGGAAGAGCAGTACCTTCTGGCAACTCTCCACTTATAATCATACTTTTAATTTGTGTAGTAATTTGTTCGTATATTGGCTTGCCACTTGAATTACTAATAACTATATTCAATTAGACACCTCCTTAAATTGTATATATAGTATATATACATTATATAAATATATGTATACTATGTCAAGTAAGCCTACAAAAAAAATAATTGGAAATATTATGCATTCAATAGTTTTACTTTATAGAAAGACTATTTTATTGAGCATATTAAAATTTTTTAAAAAAATTTACAAATATTATTCGAAAATCTTACCAATAAATTGAAAATGCTAATTTTAAGAAATAATAAAGTTTAGCTTCTGGCTAAATAAAAGTTTACTTTATAGATAAACTTTTGCTGTTTTTGTTTTTGACATACATATTTTTTTGTAATATATTTATATTATCAATTAGAGATAAGGAGAGTGAGAAGAGATATTTAATTTAGAGAAGGCATTAAAAAAAGATTTAAATCAAGAATATACAGAGAGTAGAAATTTGATTATGAACAAAAGTAAATATATGAATGTTTGCTTTAAAAATTATATCAAAGTGGCAGAAGGAATGTATACTAAGAGAGATTTAATTCCAATAAAATTAATAAATTCTATGGATAAAAATAATAAGATTAGAAAAACATTACATGAATTATCTTGTGAATTTGAATATCCAAAGACTTCCTTGTCTTCATTGTTTACAGAACTAAAAAAATTAGATTTTTTACAGAGAGTAAAAAATGGTGAGTATATGATAAATCCACATATAGCATATAAAGGAAATAGAGCTGATAAAGAAAGTTTATTAGAAGAATATAATCAGATAAAAAGACCTAATAAGGTTAGTAAATAAGGAAGAAGGTTTTTATATGAGTTTAAAACTTGATAGAAATGTTCTACAGTGGTTTGATTATGTATTTGAAAATGAAGAAACTAGTTTGAGACATTATAATTTTGAATGTACATTAAAAGAGATTAGCCCCACTAGTTTAAACAAAGTAGCATTTATATTAGAAAAAAATAATTCTGAATACTGGAAGTTGTATTTTGAAATACCAGCCGAAGTTACTTTGAAACTTAGACAAAACATTCATCCTTTATTTAGAGAGTATATATACGAACAAATATCACTGTATAACGATAATCAAATTTACAATTTTGTAAATTCAAATTTATTAAAAGTGTTTAATAATATTGCAATTTACCAATATAATCTTTTAGAAAATCTATATACTATTGATTTTAGAAAGAGTTTTATAGAGAAATGCCAGTATTTGTTAATAGGTGAAAAAAGACTTATAGATGAAGACTTATATCTAAAAGCAAAATCAAAAGAAGTGTTTGATTTTTTTAACTCAGATGGAACCTTTAATCTGACATTAAGTTTTGACATACAAAAAAATGAAAGTTTGCTTGATAGTCTTTTGGAGCTTAGAAAATCAATAATCATAAATGAGAGAATTTAATTTATTTGGATATAATATTAAAATGGAGGGATTTATATGGACGTAGAAAAAATGACTTTAAGAGTTCAAAAAAGTTTAAATGAGGCTTATAATGAAGCAGTAAAAAATCATAACCAACAAGTAGATGTAATTCATCTTTTTTCAGCACTTATTAATCAAGAAGATGGGTTAATACCAAATATAATAGAAAAGATGAATATATCAATAGATTCTTTAAGAAATACTGTAAACCTTGAAATGGATAAACTTCCAAAAGTATATGGAGAAGGAGCAGATTCACAAGGAGTGTCAGCTACTAGAAAAATAAATGAAGTACTTATAAAAGCAGAAAGTATTTCTAAAGAATTTAAAGATTCATATATAAGTGTTGAGCATGTTATGCTTGCAATGATGGAAACAGAATCAAAATCAGTTGTTGGTAAAATATTGAAACAATATAATATAAATAAAAATGACTTTTTAAACGTTTTATCACAAGTTAGAGGTAGTCAAAGGGTAGAAACGCAAGACCCAGAAGGAACATATGATGCGCTTGCTAGATATGGAACAAATTTAGTAGATTTAGCTAAAAAAAATAAGTTAGACCCTGTAATTGGAAGAGATGAAGAAATAAGAAGAATTATAAGAATTTTATCGAGAAGAACAAAAAATAACCCTGTATTAATTGGTGAACCAGGTGTAGGTAAAACTGCGATAGTTGAAGGCTTAGCAGAAAGAATAGTAAGAGGAGATGTACCAGAAGGATTAAAAGATAAAATAGTATTCTCTCTTGATATGGGTGCATTGATTGCTGGTGCAAAATATAGAGGAGAATTTGAAGAAAGATTAAAGGCTGTCTTAAAAGAAGTTCAAAGTTCTGATGGAAAAATCATATTATTTATAGATGAGATTCATACTATAGTTGGAGCTGGTAAAACAGAAGGATCAATGGATGCAGGTAACCTGATTAAGCCTATGCTTGCAAGAGGAGAGTTAAATTGTATTGGTGCAACTACTTTTGATGAATACAGAAAATATATAGAAAAAGATAAAGCACTTGAAAGACGTTTCCAACCTGTAATTGCAGAAGAACCTACTGTTGAAGATACAATATCTATACTTAGAGGACTTAAAGAACGATTTGAGATACATCATGGAGTAAGAATTCATGATAATGCTATTGTAGCAGCAGCAAAACTTTCTCATAGATATATACAAGATAGATTTTTACCAGATAAAGCAATAGATTTAATAGATGAAGCTGGAGCTATGATTCGTAGTGAAATAGATTCATTACCAACAGAATTAGATGTGGTTAGAAGAAAATTATTTACACTAGAAACTGAAAGAGAAGCTTTACTCAAAGAAAATGATGATAAGAGTAAGTCAAGACTAGAAGACATTCAAAAGGAAATAGCAGAGTTAAAATCTAAAAATGATGAAATGACTGCTAAATATGAAAAAGAGAAGAGTCAAATATTAGATATTAAAAATTTAAAATCTCAATTAGATGAAGCTAAAGGGAAAGCTGAAAAATATGAAAGAGAATATGATTTTAATAAAGCAGCGGAGGTTAAATATGGTGAAATACCTAAATTAGAAGAGCAAATAAAGAAATATGAGGAAAGTATGAATGATGGTTCTGAGAATTCACTTTTAAAAGAAGAAGTTACAGAAGAAGAAATATCTAATATTGTATCAAAGTGGACAGGTATACCAGTAACTAAATTAGTTGAAGGTGAAAGAGAAAAGCTACTTAAGCTAGAAGATGAACTTCATGAGAGAGTTATTGGACAGAATGAAGCAGTTACAGCAGTTTCAAATGCAGTAATACGTGCAAGAGCTGGTCTAAAAGATGAAAGAAAACCAATTGGTTCATTTATATTCTTAGGACCTACAGGAGTTGGAAAAACTGAACTTGCAAAAACTCTTGCTAGAAATTTATTTGATAGTGAAGATAATATAATTAGAATTGACATGTCTGAATATATGGAAAAACATGCTGTATCAAGATTAGTAGGACCTCCTCCAGGATATGTAGGATATGAAGAGGGGGGACAACTTACAGAAGCAGTTAGACGTGCACCTTATTCTGTAATATTATTTGATGAGATAGAAAAGGCACATGAAGATGTATTTAATATGTTTTTACAAATATTAGATGATGGTAGACTTACTGATAATAAAGGTAAGACTGTAGACTTCAAAAATACTCTTATAATAATGACCTCTAATATAGGAAGTAATTATTTATTAGAAGCAGGTGGAAACATAACAGATACTACTAACAGTCTTGTAATGAATGAGATGAAGCATCGATTTAAACCTGAATTTCTAAATAGAGTAGATGATATTATAATGTTTAAACCTTTAGACCAAGATAATATCAAGAAAATTATAGACATATTTATGGAAGATTTAAAAAATAGATTAAAAGAAAAAGATATTTCTATTGAAGTTACAGATTCAGCTAAAGATGTTATGGTGAGAGAAGGTTATGACCCTGTGTATGGTGCAAGACCTCTTAAGAGATATATAGGAAATACATTAGAAACTATAATTGCAAGAAAACTTATTGCTGGAGATATATATAATGGCTGTACTATAGTTATAGATGGGAAAAATGAAAATATTGAAGTTTTAGTTAAGTAATAAAAGTCAGTAGAGCAAAATGTGCGGTTTGATACATTATGCTCTACTGACTTTCTTGTTGATTAATTTTGATTAATTTTAATTAATTTATAGATTTATAGTTTTAAGAAGGAAAATATAATTATTTTTATTATTTATGTAATATAGGATTATTAATTGATTTTATATAAAATAACTATTTTTAAGAGTATTAAAGTTTTTTTTAATAAAAGTTGATAAAATATATGATATAAATAAGTAAAACTATTAATATAACTGAAGGTAAAAATAAATGTGGAAGGATATAGTATTTAATGAAAAATATATTTTACTATGAAACTAAAATTGGGAAGATAGGAATATCAGAAGAAAATAATTATATTACAGATTTATTCTTTGGTATGCAAGAATTATCTTGTGAAAAATACACAGTCAAAGAGACTGAAATTATAAAAGAAGCAAATAAACAGTTAAGTGAATATCTAAATGGTGATAGAAAAAAATTTGATTTGCCATTACATCCATCAGGAAGTGAGTTTAGTAAACAAGTGTGGAGTGAACTTTGTAAAATTCCATATGGAGAAACAAGAACTTATCTAGAATTAGCGAATACAATTAATAGATCTAAATCATATAGAGCAGTGGGATTAGCCAATAGTAAAAATCCTATCTCTATTTTTATACCTTGCCACAGGCTTATTGGTTCTAATGGAAGTTTGAGAGGTTATTTGGGCGGAATAAAAACAAAGGATTATTTATTAAAACTTGAAAGTGAAAATAAATAATAGAATTATATAGTAAGTACATATTGAAAAATAATACTTATAGTGAAAATTAACTTTATCTTCACTAATAATTAAGTTCCAATAATTAAATCATGAAAACTTAAACTCTCAATAATAAAAATGGTCTAAAGCTGAATAAATTTTACTACACAAATATAAATAGAATAACATAAATTTATTTGTTGAAAAGAAAAAGCAGCAGAGAATAATAGTGAATTTGATACTATTTACTGATGATTTTTAAGGAACTAAATAAAAGAGAAATACTATTTTGTGAGAGAATTTTGAAGCACAGACAGATAAATCTATTCGCCCCTTAGAAAGTAGATTTTAATTATGTTTATAAATGGCAAAAAAATACTGAAAATGATAGTTAGTAAACTATCATTTTCAGTATTTTTTATAATTTATCAAGTACTAAAAAGTAGATTAAATAAACATAAAAATTTATATATTTATACAAAATTTTATAATAAGAATTATCTTAAAAAATATATAAAAACATAAAAATTATACAAAATTCTACAATAATAGATTTTTTTGTTATAATTACGAGTTTTTTATTGCATCTCTAGAATAAAAGTATTATTATATAGTTAAGATAATTATCCAAGAAAATTTTGGATAATAGAAAAATATTTTATGAAATGGAAAAATTATAATTACATAATTTTTATTAAAAATTTGTTGGGAATCTTTGAACAAAATTAAGAACATAGGTTCGCTGGGGGATGGTGCATGTGGAAAAATCAAATACTACTATTATAAGAAAGGAAAAAATTAAAGACACAGGAATTAAATTAGATTTTTTATTGAGTGTAGATATTGATTTTTATGAACTGTTATTAGAAATCTTGGAAAAAGTAAAAGAAGAGAATTAGTTCTCTTCTTTTAAAAATCTCTTTATATAAGCATTATCAATCATTTTTTCTATAGCTTCTCTATCTTCTTCCTCAAGTGAATATATCTTTTCTAAAAGTTGTTTTGTTTTTTCACTAACTGATAAACTTTCTATTATTAATTTGTCTTCTCTATTTATTTTTGTATTTTCATTTATACCTAATAAATAATCTGTAGATGTCTTCAGTGCTTTTGCTAATCTTACTATTATTTCACTTTTAGGTTCTCGCAGATTATTTTCATAACGTGATAAACTAGCTTCAGTTATACCAACTTTAGTAGCAAGTTCCTTTTGATTTATATCCAACTCTTTTCTTAACTTTGCTATTCTATCTCCTAAACTTTCCATATGTACATCACTCCTTACCGAAATTATAAGTTATTTTACTAAAAAGTAAAATAAAATTACCAAAAATATATAAAAAAAGATAAAAGAGAAGAAAAAAGATTGATAATTACCGTTTGTATATATATAATATAAATTATACAAGTGGTAATTTATGGAGAGGTGATATGTTGGATACAAAAAATCAAAATTAAAAATGATGCTATTAAAAATAAATCAAAAAAGTAATAAAAATATTAAAAATAAATCTTATAATACATTTATTTGAAGGAAATATAAAACTAAGTTTATAAGAAAAGAGATGTGCACTTTGTAAAAATATTGAGTTTTGATATAAATGATTTAAGATGCAAATGATTTGAATAAAAATTTTTATTAATACAATTACCAAATGTATAAATCAACATGAGAAGGGTGGTAAGGATAAGTTTTACTAAGTGAAATAGATTATATAATGGTGTTGGAATAATTAACAGATGATTTATCATGGAAATAAAAAAGAGAACTAATTTAGTAAATATTTTAGAATTAAAGAAATTCACAAAAGAGAAAGATGATATATAAGTATGTAATGGTAAAAGTTTTAATTATGTCAAAATAGTATATAACAAGGAAATGATTTTAAAATAAATTAAATATATTGGAGAGGTTGAAATGATAATAATTAGAAGCCAGGATAAAACTAATTTAATGAAAGTTAGTAAAATTGAAATAAATGATAATCAAATATATGTAACCTTTGAAGATATGTATAATACTAGGAAGATAGGAGATTATGAAAGTAAAGAGAGAGCAATACAAGTATTAGATAAGATACAAAATTTTATTGAGAATGGTACTGAGTATGATTATATAACTGCTAATAAAGTTAGATGTAATGTAAATCGAATATTTCAAATGCCAATTAAGTAAGGCGATTATGTTAGGCTGTTAAGATTTGAAAAGTATTTTAATAATTTTGTTGAAGGTAATTATAATTAAAAGTTATAGATTATTTTAAATATTGTTTTTGCAACAATAAAATATAAAAGGGAAAATACGTATTATCAATAATATAAAAAGATTATTTTTAAATATATTATCTTTAAAGAATAAAATACCCCATTCTTAATGTAATAAGAAGGGGGATTTTATTTATACATAAATATTAAAATAAAATGTAAATTTAATATATATTAAACTATCTAATAAGGAATGATATAAAAATTATACAATAGAAATTCTCCTAAGACAGCTAATATTAAGTACATAATAGTTTCATTTTTAGGAAGATTAATAGCTTTTCTATTTGTATCATCATCAGCTTCAACAGCAATTTCATCTTTAACAGTTTGTTCATATCGATATGAAAAGAGAGTCTTTTTACTTATATAATTAAATAAATTATTTATACATATCCATATGAAATATCCCAAAATAGCACCTAGAGTATTCATCATCAAATCATCAATATCTGTAGCTCTATGATTGAATAATTGACAAATCTCAATTGCTAATGAAAAAACTAATCCAGTCCATAATATACTAATAAAATTTCTAAATCTTTCCCAAATCAAAGGAAGTAAAAATCCTAAAGGCATAAACATGATGATGTTTAGAATATAAGTTAAAGCACCACTTGAACTAAATGGAATTAAATTTATTTCATCTAGCCTAATAATTTCATCATATCTACCTATATCCCATATACTTCCAATACCTGCTTTGCTAAGTGCTAAGTAAATATAAAATAAAAAAACATAGACCCATATTAGATGTGTTATTAAACTCCTCTTTTCTTTTAAATTTACTTTTCTTATAACAATTATTTGGTATATTAAACAAGGTAATATTGCACAAAATAACGGATAAAGTGTCCACATAATTGTAATTTATCTCCCTTCAAAATTTATATTTTTAACCTCATAAATACTATCTTTATTGTAATCTTTAAAAATAAATTTTTCTTTAATAAAACCTTAAAAATTTATTAACTTATAAAATAGAATCTTCTACACCTAATATGTAAATATTTAAAAATTTTATCATATGTATAAATATTATAAATATATGGAAATAATAATAGTATATATTGGTAAAATAGGAGGAATTGTATGAAATGGATTAAATGGTATAGTATTACATGTATATGTATTTTTGCTCTTATAACTTTTTTTATGTTAATATTTCCAAATAAAGTAAGAATGCTTGATTCTTCATATGCATATAGTCTTATTGAAAAAAAAGTGCCAAATGGTGCTAGCTATCAAGGATACAAGAAGAATCAAATTGATGGTACTACTACAATTTATTATAATTATAATAATTCAACTCATGTAGTGAAATTATCACACCCTGAATATAATTCGAGAGAGATTAACTGGGATAAAGTTTCAAATATTATATTTGATTAACTTAAAATAACATTTATTATTTTGAAAATTTATTGTATATAAAAATAGGTCATTTTTATAATATAATAAAATGGATATGTTTAAGAAGATTTTAATTCTTTAAAATCTAGAAAGAATCATGGTCATACTACTATAAACTGTATATCTAGCAAAAGGCAAAGTGGTGCTTAGATTAATATCAGTACTTATATACAAGTATATTAAGTTATAATTTGTTTGACATTTATACATGTAGATATTAGAATCTAAACATAAACGATTTTTGTCTATTTAATTAGGGGAGATAAGAAAACTATTGTGTGTTGGATTGGAGAAATAGATTATGAAAAATGTCGAAGAACTACTTCCAAAAGATAAGTTTGATAACTGTAATATTGAAAAATTAAAATTATTATCTGATGAAGAGATAAAACCTATTTGCCCTAGGCTTTTAGAATGGATACAAGATTACAATTGGTCTGTTGCAAAAGATATATTGTCTGTATTGGCATTACATCAAGAAATTATTACTCCACTGATAATAGATATTCCTAAAAACATTCTCTTAACGGAATGTTTTTTTATTTAGCTTAATTGTGCAATTTGTTGATATTTCTTAGATTTTTTGTAATTAGTTAATAAAAAAATGTATTATAATAATATTATCGAAACTTGAAAATCTGACAAAGAGATAATATTATAAGAAGTGGTGAAGAAGTTATTTAGATGGAATAAAAATAAAGGGTTATTTATTAAAACTTGAAAAAGAAAATAAATAATAGCGATATACAATAAATACATATAGAAAGGATGATACTTATTATAAAAAAGAATTTGAAAGGAATTGTTACAGCACTTATCATTGTTATTTTTATACTCATTTATTATACATTTTTTAGAGATATTACAGCAGAGCAGATACGTCAATATGTGCAATCATATGGAAACTATGCACCCTTTGTATATATATTGATTTTCTCAATCTTACCAATTACTTTTTTTCCAGTTCCAGTCTTAGCATTGGCTGGAGGATTAGCATTTGGATTGTGGAAAGGAACACTTTATACTATAATAGGTGCAGGTATTAATAGTGCAATTATGTTTATGATGGCAAAGGTATTAGCTAAAGATACCATAACTAAGTTTTTAAAAAATAAATTATCACCATCTTTATGGGAACTTTTTATGGAGGCAGATGAGAAGAGAGGATTTTTTATTATATTTGTATTAAGATTGATACCAATTACTCCATATAATCTTATAAACTATGGAGCAGGACTTACTAACATAAAGTTTAGTAGTTATATACTTGCAACATTTATTGGTATTTTACCAGGAACATTAGTGTTCTTAAATATAGGAGATAAAGCTATTGATGTTACTAATCCTTCTTTTATAATTTCTATAGTGTTGTTGCTTTTATTAATAATAGCATCTTTAATATTGGCAAAAAAGATTTCTCCAACTAGTATATCCAAGAGAGAATAAGCATTTAATTTATTTGTGTAAGATATTAATATAAAATCGTAATAATTTTATATTAATATCTTTTAATATTTTTTGGATTTTTTGTAATTAATTGATATAAAAATATATTATAATAATATTATGAAAATTTTAAAAATATAAGAAAGAGGTAATACCATGAGAAGTGATATAAAAAAAGGAATAGAAGGAGCTCCAAAGAGAGCATTAATGTATGGAATGGGTCTTACTAGAGAAGAAATTGAAAGACCACTAATAGGTATAGTAAATGCACAAAATGAAGTGATTCCTGGTCATCTTCATCTTGATGAAATAGCAGAAGCAGCAAAAAATGGAGTGAGAATGAGTGGTGGATTACCATTAGAATTTCCAGCTATAGGAGTTTGTGATGGTATAGCTATGGGGCATGTTGGAATGAATTATTCACTTGCTTCAAGAGAATTAATAGCCGATTCTATAGAGGCAATGGCGATGGCACATGGTTTTGACGCTTTAGTACTTATACCTAATTGTGATAAAATAGTGCCAGGAATGTTAATGGCTGCTGCAAGACTTAATATACCAAGTGTTGTTGTAAGTGGAGGTCCTATGCTTCCAGGAAAAGCAAATGGAAAAGTATATGACTTTAACTCTGCAATGGAAGGTGTTGGAGCTTGTAAGGATGGAACAATGAGTGAAGAGGAACTAGAAGTGTTGGCAATGAATTCTTGTCCTGGTTGTGGTTCATGTTCTGGACTTTTTACAGCTAATAGTATGAATTGTTTAACAGAGGCACTAGGTATGGGTATTCCATATAATGGCACTGCTGCTTCACATTCAGGAGAAAGAAAAAGAATAGCAAAATATGCAGGTATGTATGTCATGGAACTTCTTAAGAATGATATAAAGCCTAGAGATATTTTGACAATAGATGCTTTTAAAAATGCAATAACTGTAGATATGGCAATGGCTGGTTCTACAAATACAGTGCTTCATTTACCTGCAATAGCCTATGAAGCAGGAATAGAACTTAATTTAGATTTATTTGATGAAATAAGTGAAAAAACTCCTTGTTTAACAAAATTAAGTCCAAGTGGTAAGCATCATATCGAAGATTTACATATGGCAGGCGGAATACCAGCTATAATGAATGAACTTTCAAAGATAAAAGGAATAAATTTAGATTGTAAAACAGTAACAGGCAAGACTATAGGAGAAAACATAAAAAATTGTGAGATAAAGAACGAAGAAGTAATACATACATTAGAAAATCCGTATAGCAGTCAAGGAGGCCTAGCAATTTTAAGAGGTAATCTTGCTACAAATGGAGCAGTTGTAAAAAAATCAGCAGTAGCAGAGGAAATGTTGGTTCATGAAGGTCCAGCAAGAGTTTTTAATTCAGAAGAAGAAGCTGTTAGTGCTATATTTGGCAAAAAAATAAATAAAGGTGATGTTATAGTTATAAGGTATGAAGGTCCAAAAGGAGGGCCAGGAATGAAAGAAATGTTATCTCCTACCTCAGCAGTTGCGGGAATGGGACTTGATAAGCATGTAGCACTTCTTACTGATGGTCGTTTTTCAGGAGCTACCAGAGGGGCATCTATAGGACATATTTCTCCAGAAGCTATGGAAGGTGGTTTAATAGGAATAGTTGAAGAAGGTGATATAATTTCTATAAATATAGCAGATAAAAAATTAGAATTAAAAGTAAGTGATGTAGAAATGGAAAAGAGAAAATCAAAATTTAAGCCTTTGGAACCAAAAATAAAGCATGGATATTTAAGTAGATATGCTAAACTGGTTACATCAGCAAATACAGGGGCAGTTTTGAAATAGTAAATATATTAAAAAAGTAGAGAATATTAAATACTAACAGGATATCTTAAAAGGTTTTTACCATAAATAAGATATCCTATTTTATTGTTTCAAACGTATAAAATATTTTGTATCTTATAAAAAAGTAAATTCTCTATGAAAGTAAATCTGCATATGTAAGCAAATCTTTATTTTGATATAGCACATAAATTTTATTTTGTAGACAATAAAATATGACTCCTAAAAATAAAAAACACATCATAAATATAAATAGATGAGTATAATCATGTAACTATAAATTAAATTATTAATTTATAGTTTATCATTTTAACTTGTTTATAATTTTTTATATGCAATAAAATTTTTAGGGGGATACATTATGAATAAAAAAATGAAGTTAATTCCATATGAGATAAATGAAAATCTAAGAGGAACAAAGAATAAATTTCCATATGGTATAAAACAAATGAATGCTAAAGGAATGTGGGAAGAGGGCTACACTGGTAAAAATGTTGTAGTTGGTATAATAGATACAGGTTGTGATACATCTCATCCTCTATTAAAAGGGAAAGTCATTGGAGGGGCAAATTTCAGTGATGATAGTAATGGAAATAAAAATATATATGAGGATTTTAATGGACATGGAACACATGTAGCAGGTATTATAGCAGCATCTAATTATAATAATGAAGTTATGGGAGTAGCACCAGATTGTAAATTATTAATAGCCAAAGCATTAAATAAAGATGGTATTGGGACGTATCAGAGTATAATTAATGCTATCAACTTTGCTGTAAGTAGCAAGGTGGATATTATATCTATGTCTCTAGGAGGGAATAAAGATGATAAAAATCTAAAAAATGCTGTTTTACAAGCAGTAAAAAATAATATTCCTGTAGTGTGTGCAGCTGGTAATAATGGAGATGGGGATTCTAGTACAAGTGAATATAGTTACCCAGCAAGTTATCCTGAAGTAATAGAAGTAGGTGCAATAAATGAAAACTATTTAGTTGAGAAATTTAGCAATTCAAATAGTACAATAGATTTAGTTGCACCAGGAAGAAATATTTTATCAACTTATATGGATAATAAGCTTGCTATTATGAGTGGTACTAGTATGAGTGCACCCTATGTAACAGGTTCAATGGCATTGATTAAAGAGTGGGCAAGAGAAGAATTTGAACGAAATTTTGATGAAGCTGAGTTGTATGCACAGTTAATAAAGTGTACAAGGGCACTTGGTTTGCCTAGAACAGAACAAGGAAATGGTTACCTATATTTAAATCTTTATAAATACAAGGGTAATACTAAAAGATAGTATTTGTTTGCTAATGAAAAATAAAGACTATGTATTTAATAGATAAATGATAAAAATTATTTAATGAGAAATATTATCGATAAATATTGATTTTTAAAACTACTCATGATATTATATATTTAGAAAAAATAAAGAGATTTCAAATAAAGAAATCTTTTATTTTTTAAATATTAGTTAGCTATAGCTAACTAATATATTAATTAAAAATATCATAGGAGGTAAAAATGAGTAAAATATATATTGTTTATTGGAGTGGAACAGGAAATACTGAAAAAATGGCAAATTTTGTAGCAGAAGGTGTAAAGTCAAAAGGTAAAACACCAGAGGTTTTAGATGTAAGTTTATTGAAACCAAGCGATTTAAAAGGAGAAAATAAATTTGCACTAGGTTGCCCATCTATGGGAGCAGAGCAATTAGAAGAAGGTTATATGGAACCATTTGTATCAGAATTAGAATCAATGGTATCAGGTAAACAAATTGGATTATTTGGTTCATATGGTTGGGGAAATTGTGAATGGATGAGAGATTGGGAAGAACGTATGCAAAATGCTGGTGCTACGATTATAGGTGGTGAAGGAATCACAGCAATGGAAGATCCAGATGGAGAGGCAGAGGCTAATTGTATTGAATTAGGTAAAATGTTGGCTGAATAAATTTGTATGCTATAAAAAGCTAATTTTTAAAAACTAATGATAATATTAGTATACATAAAGCTAAAAAATATTAATAGTATGACATATGTGATGAATATTCTATAAAAGAGAAAATAGTTAATGTTTTGACTTCAAGATATATTCAGTACTGCCGGATAATAATTTTTTATTTGTTATCTGGCAGTATGTTTATTGTACAAGAAATACAATTATTTAATGATGTTTTTCAACTGGTACAACTTCATCATAAAAAGACCATAATTGATTGATAGCAGAAGTGATAAAGGTTGTATCTTGTGCAAAGCAAAGCATATTTGCACCAATATTGACCCATGTTTCAACGCTTGTCTTTTCTATTGTTGGAAAGACGATAAAAGGCATTTTATATTTTTTACATATCTCAGCAGCATGAGTAATCATATTTTTTATTTCTGGTCTATCCATATCTCCAGCAAAGCCAAGATCTAAAGATAGGTCGCCAGGACCTAGTGCTATAATATCAACACCATCAACCTGAACTATATCTTCAAGATTGTCATAGCCTGATTTTTGCTCAATTAACATCATTTTCAATGTTTCTTTATCTGCGTTTTTAATATAGTCTAAATAATTCATACGCCCATAATAAGAAGCACGTTGAGGATTACATCCTCTTATACCTTTTGGTGGGTAGGTACAAACTGATACTGCTTTTTGTGCGTCTTGTACTGTATTAATAAATGGAAATCCTATGATATCTGTTCCCATATCCATTATGGCTCTAACAAGAGCAGGGTCACTATTTCCTAATCTAACTAAAGAAGCAGCACCGCCAGCATGTGCCGCTATCATATGTTGCTGAATGTCTTTACGGTCTAAGGCTCCATGTTCTCCCTCAATCCAGACAAAATCATATCCAGATAGCCCTACTAATTCACTTACAGCTGAATCAGACAGTGAAACTGCAATTCCACAAAGTACTTTTCCTGCATTTAAATTTTCTTTAATCATAGTTGCATATTTTTCCATTTATATCATCCTTTCTTTTACCAGTTGATTTTTACACTTCAAACTATACAACTTCAACCTAACTTGAAGTCAATACTTTTTTATTGACTACTGATTGACTATTATGAAAGGAATTTTTATAATGTTATTATTCATTTAAAATTTTATGGAGGTAAAGAACATGCAATATTCCATGACTGAGGTATCAAAAATAACCGGAATTTCTCCATCAGCAATCCGTTTTTATGAAGAAAAAGGCTTGCTACTTCCTATCAATAGAAAACCAAGTGGTGTTCGTTATTTTTTAGAAGAGGATATAGAACGCCTAGTCTTTATTATAGAACTTAAAAAGGCAGGCTTATCTATAAAGGATATATATGAATGCTTTCATTTCTGTGATATGGGAGATGATACAATAGATAAAAGAATTTGTCTATTTGAACAACATAAACAGAATATTCAAAATAAAATACATGTGTTGGAACATTGTATGGAGCAAATAGATGAAAAAGTAGCCTATCTAAATGAAAAAAAGGTAGTTAAGAAATAATTTTTTGTGTTCTTTTTATAACTTTGTTGTCTGTTTATGTATGTAAAGTCTTGCTTTTAATGCTTTTCTTACACTATGTATCAAAGTCTAAACTGGTTTTTATTTTGTCTGAGGTTTCTCTATGTAATAAAAAAGAAAATTATGATAAGATATATTAATGTAAGTGGTAAAAATATTTATGAGTATAAAAGTGAGTATTTTTTATTATATATATGAACAATCTAGATTATGATGTTAAAACATACAGTTATACTTTTTTAATTGGTATGATAAAAATATTAGAATTGAATTGTTATTGCTTGGGGGAAGTAGAAATGTATGAATCAAGAGAAAATTATTTAGAGACAATATTGATTTTGGAGAAGAAAAATGGAATTGTAAAGTCTATTGATATAGCAAAAGAACTAAATTATAGTAAAGCAAGTGTAAGTAGAGCTGTAGGGATTTTAAAGGAAAGTGGTCTCATTGTAATGAAGTTTGATGGTGAAATTATTTTAACTGAAAATGGTAGAAAAAAAGCAGAAGAAATTTATGAAAAACATATTTTAATTACTAGATTTCTAATAAATACATTGGGAGTTTCATTCAATATAGCTGAAAAAGATGCATGTAGAATAGAGCATGTTATAAGCAATGAGACGTTTGAAAGAATAAAAAAATATTTAGACAAAAACTAAGAGGTGAGCTTATGGAGTATTTTAGTGAGTCGAGTAAATATGAAGTGCAAAAATTTAATTGGGGAGAAGTTACATGGATACATGAGCCATCAAAAACACAATATAATAGACTTAGTGCTGGAGTTGTAAAATTTTTTCCAGGAAATTGTCAAGAAAAACATTTTCATTTAAGTGAAGAACAACTTTTATACGTGATTCAAGGAGAAGGAATACAAATAATTGATGGTAGAAAGATTAATATAAAGAAATCATCAATAATCTATTGCCCACCATATTCAGAACATGAAATTATAAATACTGGTAAAAATGATTTGATAATATTAATTGCCTATGTTCCCTATAAATTTTCAAGCTTAAAACAATTACCAATCATGTTTTCTGAGAATAATATACAAGAGTTAATTAATATAAATATAATTGAAAATATTGCAAATCAAATATCTAATATACTGAAGCTAAAAATATCTATTTATGATTCAAAACACGAAAAAATATTTGAAACTAATGGAGAAGTTAAGTTTTGCAATATTTGCAAAAACATAAGAACATGTAATAGAAAACTTAATAAAAATATAAATAACGATAATTTTACTAAAATATATAATTGTGATTATGATGTTTCTAGCCTAGAGATACCTATAGTATTAGAAGAAAATATAATTGGATATATAGAATGTGGAAATTTTATAATATATAAATCTATTGATATAGATAAAAAGTTATCGATATTATCAAATAACTCAAATATAGATATAAAATATATAAATAAAATTTACAGTGAAATCCCATTAAATCCTAAAAGTAGATTATATGTATTAAAAGAAAATTTACTAATGGTGACTGATTTTATTCAGGAAATAGCAAAAAGAACATTCTTTGAAAACCAACTTAGTATAAAAGATGAGGAAATATTAAAGAGTAGAAAGGAAAATATAAAACTTGAAGATGCACTTAAAAGGGCTAATTATAAGCTATTAGAAGAAAAGTGCATTATAAGTCCTGTAGGAATTAGTATACTTAATACTGACTGTGTAGAGTATCCTTATGAATTAGAATTTTCTCTTGAGAAAGAAATTAAAAATATGAATTTAGAAGGCATTTGTAAATTAATAGAGATAAATAAGAAAATACATAATAATATTAAAAGTATTATTCAAGAGGTGATACTTGTATTATCTAGAACAGTACTTAGAGATTTAGAAGATTTAAATCTTATCTATTACATAAAAAATAAATATACTAAAAAAATATCACTTGTAAGTAGTGATAAAGACTTATGGAATATATTACTTGAATTTTCTAAAGAATGTATTGACATTAATAGAGAATTTTGGAGAAAAGATAAAGTAAATTTAATTGAAAAGATAAACGAATATATACAAAAATATTATAAAGAAAATATAAATTTAAATAGCATATCTGAGATGTTTTTTATAAGTCCAAATTATTTAAGTTCTATTTTCAATGAAAAGAATAAAATTTCAATAACTGAGTATATAAATATTCTTAGAATAGAAGAATCTAAAAAATATTTAAAAAATGGGAATATGAGTATAGCTGATATTTGCAAGAAAGTAGGATTTAATAATAGCAGTTATTTTTCACAAATATTTAAAAAATTTAATAATAGCACTCCAAATGAATATAGAAAAAATATATTGGACAATAAAAATTAAGAAAGAATTGTATGAAGTATATATTGTAAAGGAGATTGAAATAGAATGTATGGAGGAATTTTATGTTTGTAATTATTTTTTTATGTATAGGGGGCTTTATAGCTGCTTTTGTAGATTCTATAGCAGGTGGAGGTGGACTTATCAGTATGCCTGTTCTTATGGCTATTGGAGTACCAATACATCTTGCTATTGGTACAAACAAATTTGCAGCATCAGCAGGTTGTATAAGTAGTGCTTATAGGTATGCAAAATCTGGCAAAACTAATAATGAACTCTTAAAAAAATTAGTTCCATTTACTATTATAGGCAGTATTTTAGGAGTAAAATGTGTATTATCAATAAATGAAAATATACTAAATGTTTTAGTTGTATTGATGATTTTAATAGTGGCAATTTATACTTTTGTTTCTAAAAATTTAGGTCAAGAAGACAGATTTGAAGGTATTAATAAGAAAAATTTGAGATTAGGAATGCTTATGGCATTTATAATGGGTTTCTATGATGGTTTTTTTGGGCCAGGAACAGGAACATTTTTAGCTTTTGGATTTATAAAAATATATGGATATGATTTCTTGCATGCTTCAGCAAATACAAAAATATTAAACTTGACAAGCAATGTAACTTCATTATTATTATTTATGATAAATGGTCAAGTATATTATAAAATTGCTGTGTTGTTTGCATTAGTAATGATAATAGGGGCTTATGTAGGTGCTAAAGTTGCAATAAAAAATGGTTCAAAAATGATAAAACCAATATTTTTAGTAATGGCATTATTTATGGTCACAAAGCTAATGTACCAAACATTGTTTTAATTGGATAGTTTTATCTTTTATAATTATTTGTATATTATATAAAAATCTACAACCACTGTAATTAGATTAGTTGTAGATTTTTTATATGATATTAACTATTAAAAACTTCAAGTATTTTGCAGTTTCTAAATGCTTATTAGAGTATATATCAGAATATATATTTCAAGTTATTTTAAGATTTTCATTAGGTCAATGTTGTATAAATATGAATATATACAAATTTTACAAAAATTCTAATTATCTTCTAATACAGTTCATATATAATACATATGGAAATTGTAATATTAGAATAGAAAAGTTATATAGTATAAAAATATAACTTTAATCTATGTATATGAAATATATAATAATTTGTAGGAGGAATATATATGAACATATCAAGAAGAGCTATGAAAATAATTGAACTGGCACAGAGAATTGCTAATAAAAGAGGTGTAACAGTACAAGAAGCTTGGAATGATGCCGTAAGAGAATACAGAGAAAAGTATGAATATGTTGCATAAATAGTGCACGTTATATTTTAAATATAAGAAAGTTTGTAAAATAAAAGGGCTTAGAGTTTTATTTCTAAGTCTTTTTATTTTTTTTGAAAGTAAAGTATTTAAATAAGAGTAATCTATGAGTGAGATTGCTTTATTTAAAACTAATTCTAAAAATTTATATAATAATTTCAATAACTATTTAGAAAAAAATCTAAATAGTTATTGAAATGAATAATTAATTATGTTATATTGTATTTAGATGAAATTCTAAATAGAGAGGTGATATTGTTGGGTTTTCCAGAAACGTTTAAGGCTCTTTCTGACCCTATAAGAAGAGAAATCTTACTTATGCTAAAGAGTAACAGGATGTCAGCAGGAGAAATTAGTGAAAAATTTAATATGACAAATGCCACAATCTCTTATCATCTATCACAATTAAAAAAGGCAGGGCTCATATTTGAAACCAAGTATAAAAACTTTATTTTCTACGAAATAAATACTTCAGTTTTTGAAGAAGTTATGCTTTGGTTTTCACAATTTATGGAGAAGGGAGAAAAAGATAATGAAAAAAATGATAAATAAACAATTTGTTTTATCAACTTTAGTATGTTTTATACCATTTATTGTATCAATTTATTTTTATAATAGATTACCAGATCAGGTTGCAATTCATTTTGACAACTATGGAAATCCAGATAATTATGCTCCAAAAGTTATAGCAGCTTTTGGTGTACCATTATTAATGCTATGTATTCATATATATACATGGTTTAGACTTGAAAATGAACCAAAGAAAATAGGATTTTCAAAAATACTTCAAAGTTTTTCAAAGTGGGGAGTTGCTATACTGTCAGTTATTTTACAAGTGATGATGATTATGTATTCAATAGGAATTACTTTAGAGACAAACTTTTATATAGGATTATTTTCAGGAATATTGATTTTCTTTATTGGAAACTATATTCCTAAATGTAAACAAAATTATACATTAGGAATAAAATTACCATGGACTCTTAATAATGAAGAAAATTGGAATAAAACACATCATTTAGCTGGGTGGATTTGGATTATTGGTGGAATATTGTTAATTATTAATGCATTTATTAATATTCCTTTTTATAATACTTTCATAATAATTATGATTGTAGTGATACCATTTATTTATTCTTATTTTATATATAAAAATTCAGCTAAAAATAATTAGGATAGTTATATATTTTTATAAAACTTAGTTAAATATTATATATTTCAGAGCTAAAACAGACAATTAAAAACTTATTAAGGTATTTATTTTAGCTCTGAAAATTAATTAATATTCAAAGTGAGAAATCATCATTGATTATATATTCTAAGGTCATTTGCAAATCAAGCTATGTGTTATAAATTGAAAATTCATATTTAATATTGAAAATACAAGTATGATGTGATAGTATAATCTATAAAAATTATTTATAAACACAGGAGGTAGATATGAATCTTGAAGAAATGAAAGAATATAGAAAATTATATAATAATAAACTAAGTGAAACAGATGAATTTTTTAAAGTATTTGGAAGTCTTAATGATAAGACTTATTCAGAGGGAGCCATAAGTAAAAAAAATAAAGAGTTGATGGGATTAGCAATTTCTATTTTAAGTCGTTGTGATGAATGCATTTGCTATCATATAGAGGGATGTGTCGACTCTGAAGCAAGTAAGGCTGAAATTATAGAAGCAATAAAAATAGGTGTAATTGGTGGTGGCTCTATTACATATCCAAATGCAAGATTTGCAATAAAAATCTTAGAAGAACTTAATATATAATTTTTGTACATAGTTATTTGTATTAATACGAATATATTAATTTAATAATACTATTGAGTATGTTTTAATATAGCATATACTATTACATAACAAATACTTATATTATTAATGTAACTTTAATATTTTACATATTGGAATTTTAGAAAGACTTTAGATAAATTTTATTAAATTTAAATATATTGATTCCTTAAAGTTGTAATAAAAAAATAGATAAACTATATAGTTTATCTATTTTTTATTATAATCTTGTCTAATTGTCAATAGTTAGAATGTTAAATAAAAGACATATTTCTTCTTTTCAAAAATAATCTTTCTCTATCATAATTGTTATCTCACAGTCATATAATCTTTTTGACAAACTAGTATTATTATGCTGATATTTTATCTTATTTTTCCTTAATAGGTATTAGTAAATCAAGTTGTATATCTTTTACCTCATGGTCTGTATTTTCTATATGGCTAAAATAGTTTAAATGTTCTTCTAAAAGACCACACATATGTTCTTGGTCTTGTAAATCACCTGCAAATTCATATTTCTCACTGTTATTCACCCATTCAAGAAGTGCATCCCATTCAGCAAAATTGCCAAAAGCAATCATATGTGCACCATATAACCCTCCTGCAAATTGCTTTCTTTTAAGTGGTGCCGAAATCTCCATATTATCTGGAATTGTCACCCATGCTTCATAACCATGATAGCCTGTTTCATCTATTGGATTAGGATGATTGAAACCATAACGTCTTAAATCTGGTTTAATTTTATTCAAATTGTTTTTACGCACGAATTCATCAAGCATTGTATTTGCATGAAGTTCTGGGTCATCACCAATATAATGAGCGGAAGCAATAGTAGTTGGTGGTAGGTATACTATACGTACATCATTGAGTTTTGATAATCTTTCATCTGCTTTATTTAACTTATTCATACCTTGTTCCTCCTTAAAATTAATACTAACAATATTGAGTGATTCAATAGCTGATAACAATGTGTCATTTTCAGAAATAATAGTTTTGAGTGGTAGTTCTGTAACTTTAATTAGTTCTTTGATAAAACAAAAGAGAATATCCTTGATTGTAGAAAGAGCCGTAATTTCTTCATCCAATTCATTTATGTTTTGACGAAAGATGTTAATAGCAGTAATTGCATTTTTATTTTCTAGAATTATTTGAATTTGACGTACAGGAATTCGCAATTTACGCAAAAGCATAATCTGCTCAATTCTAGAAATTGCTTCTTCATCATAAACTCTGTAAGAATAACCTTCACGACGAAAACTTTTAATTAATCCAATTTGTTCATAATAGCGTAGCATTCTAGTGGATATACCCATATTTTTAGATACTTGGCTTATAGTTATTGTCCTCATTATACTTCCTCCTTACAGTTTTAGTATAAACTACGACACGGTGTCAAAGTCAACAATTAAACATTAAAATTATTGATTGTCTTAATTTAATCAGTTTAAATATCTCCTATTATACTTAGCCATCTGTAAAATTAAATAAGTCTCTATGGTAACATCAAAAACTTTCAAGATAGCATATGTCAAAGACATACAGAGATTGTATCTATTAATATCATATCAGTTTGAAATTTTTCTGTTATTAACTATTTTATTTTTTACTTACTTTGAGAAACAAAATAGTTAGTGAATCTTATGTATATATCAAAGCTGCTACACAATAAATAATTTTTATTATTTTTACTGTAAAACTTTTGGAAAGAGAAGTATTGATTTTTTTATTTTATTACTGAGTTTCCTACAAATTAAATTGTATATTTTTATTCATAGGGTAGAATAAACTAGTTTTGTTAAGGATTTTGAAGGGAAAATAAAGTTAAAAAAATAAAGGCACTAATTTGTCTAACGTTTATTGGTGAAAAATAAACATATAGAAGTTATAATAAATATATAAAAATGTATGAGAGGTGTTGTATGTTTGGTAAACAAAAGGAAAGTGTTAGATTTCTAGAGTTTAATGATGTAGCAGAGAAGTTTGGAGAGAAAAAAGCTGTTGCAATTTTTGATGCAATAGCTGGAAAAAAATCTAAAGAACATATTATCAAGGACATAGAGAAATTAGTCAAAAACGAAGTGTAGATATTTATAAGGTATATTGAGCTTGAGGGTAGCTCTTTATGCCTTCTTTTTTATTGTACAAAAATAATTAAATATTCTAGTATTCATTTAATTATGGTTTGTACTACTTTTATATTGACAAGAAAGTTCTTTAAATATATGGTGTATATATTAAAATAAATTTAAAGGTAATTATGAAATACAGCTATTGATTAATTTGTTTAGGTTGGAGATTTGTATAATCACTTTCTTAATGAATTTATTGCCTTAGATAAACAAAACAGTCAAATTAGTAATGTGAGGTGAAACTTTATGCCAATTAATTCTTTTGAAAATTATCCTATGAATTGGAAGCCAAAACGACCATCAAGAGGGAAAATACTATATAAAGCTATTGCAGAACAATTAGAAGAAGATATTAATAATGGAACTTTGTTGCCTGGTACTAAATTACCACCACAACGTGAATTAGCAGACTTCCTAGATGTAAATGTAAGTACTATTTCTAGAGCCTTTAAAATTTGTGAAAAGAAAGGATTAATAAGCGGTGTGACAGGAAGTGGAACTTTTGTAGCTTATGATATACGGTCAAATTTATTTTTGATGTCAAGTAATAAAATTACATTCATTGAAATGGGTACAATGAATCCAGATTGTGCATTAGAAGAAATGAGTACTTTATTTAAACAAATAACTAAAGAATTGGATTTTAAAACTATATTTCAATATGGACAGAGAGATGGTGCTGATTGGCAAAAAGAAGCTATAGCTAAATTGATTTCCAAAACTGGATTTAAAACCTCTTCTGATAGCTTACTTCCTGCAAGTGGAGGACAAAATGCAATTGTAGCTATTTTGGCAGGTCTGTTTCAACATGGAGATAGAATAGGTGTAGACCCATTAACTTACCCTGGAATAAAGACGGCAGCCAAAATGCTTGGAATACAACTGATACCAATTAAACAAGAAAATGGAGAGATTAGTGAAGAAGGTTTATTATATGCCTGCAAGAATGAAAACATCAAGGGAATATATATAATACCAGATTATCAAAACCCAACTACACATATAATGTCAGAGGCTGGACGAAAAATGATTGCACATATTGCATCTAAATATAATCTAATTGTGATTGAGGATGCTATTCATGGTTTACTTAATGAAATATATTTGAACCCAGTTGCTAATTATATACCTAATCAGACAATTTATATTACAAGCTTATCAAAAATTCTTGCACCTAGCTTACGTCTTGCATACATTGCTACACCTAAAAAGTATAGAGAAGCGTTATCAAGTGCTTTATATAATATTAATCTGTCTCAATCATATTTTTTAACAGAAATAGCTTACCGTATGATTGCATCAGGAGAAGCAGATAAATTAATTGAGGCACGCCGTAAGTCTGCTAGGAGAAGAAATGAGATTGTCAATCAATATTTATCTGAGTATAATATTTTAGGAAATGATGAATGTATATTTAGATGGTTAATACTACCTGATGATATAATGGCAGAAAAACTTGAGTTACAGGCACTCAAAGAAGGTGTACAAGTTTATGCATCTGAGCGCTTTGCAGTTGGAAAAGAAAAACCTATTTCTGCAATAAGAATAGCTGTATGTGCTACAGAAAATATAGAAGAACTTAAATCTGGTTTAAGTGTATTAAAACGATTACTGAAAGAAAAAAGATAATTGTATTGCACACAATATTTTAATTGTGTGTAATTTTTTTTGCTGTTACAATAAAAACATAATAGATAATAGATTTATAAGAATTGACATATATCATTGCCTTATAACAAAAAGTAATTATAGATTAATAGTATTTCAAAACTAATTTATTTTTATTTATTATAGTAAAGCTTATATAGTTAATTCAAATTTATTTTTAAGTATAATTGCAATTATATGATTAATCTATTTTATATTTTAATAATACTCAATATATTAAAAGTTAAAAGGAGTGATTTATCATGGAAAGAACTCAACAACTAAGAGAAAGTTTTATTGCCTCTATACCCATATTTTTGGGCTATATACCAATAGGTATAGTAGGAGGAATACTACTGCAGAAATCTGGTCTTTCACCTTTTCAAATAGCATTGATGGTAACTTTGGTATTTGGAGGAAGCTCTCAATTTATTGCAGCTTCAATGATTTCAGCTGGTGCAAGTATAACATCCATTGTATTAACCACATTTATTGTTAATTTGAGACATTTCTTAATGAGTTCCAATTTAAATATGTATATAAAAAATAAAAGTCCAAAGTTTATATTGCCATTTTGCCATACCATAACTGACGAAACTTTTGCAGTTAATTATGAAAAATTTACTACTGGAAATTGGACTGACAGAAATGCAATCTATCTCAATTTTTTTTGCCTAGTTTCATCAGTCTTAGCTAACTTTATTGGGGCATTTTTAGGAGAAACAATATCTGTAGATAGTTCTATTTCTGGATTTATACTGACTTCTATGTTTATAGCATTAATAGTTTCTCAAATAAAAAACAAAATTTATGTTTTAGTATTTATATCATCAATTATTATTTCAATTATTTTATATGTATTATTTAAGAGTAATTTAGTAATTATAGTCGCATCAATTTTAGCATCTTTAATTGGGTTCTTTGCAGAAGAGGTGCATTATAAAAAGGAGGAATCTTATGAATAATAGTAATTATATATTTTTTATTATAATAGGAATGTACATTGTTACATATCTTCCAAGAGTTTTTCCAATGTTAATCTTTTCGAAAAAGGATATGCCTGAGTCTTTGAAAAAAATAATGAAATTTATACCTGTAGCAATACTTACTTCTTTAACAGCGAAAGATGTATTTTTTAATGGAGATAATCTATATTTATCTGTAGTAAATCCTAAAATTATATCTTTTCTAATTGTACTTCTTGTTGCATACAAATTTAAATCTATTGGAATTTCTATTGTTACGGGTGTGGCATCTATATACTTATTTGGATTTATTATGTAATATTTAACCATTAATATATACAAATTTTAAAATTATAAATATTTATAAATACATATTGCTTTAGATTTTATTATCTAACATAATTATATATTTTTAGTATTTAGTTGTTATGTATTTTAAATTTAATTAATTACTGTTTTGCGTACAAATATAGAGAACTTATTGCTTATATATTAACTTTTATATAGCAATAAGTTCTTTTTTATAATTAATTTATAAGTATTTTAATTTAATAGGGAATATTATATAAATACATAATAATATAGAAATTAATTTATTTTGTATAAATTAAATAGTTACTCTAAATCATTTTTTATTGTATCTAAGTTATATTTTGCATCATCATTATTTTGATTAATATCTAATGACTTATTTAAAAATTTTTTTGCATCATCATATTTTTTATTACACATTAATATAACTCCCTTTAAATTGTATGCATCACTTGCTTTCTTTTTATAGTTAGAACTTTTTTTATCTAAATATTTTAAGCAGTTATTAATTGGAAGTAGAGCCTTATCATAGTCATCTAAATACATATAGTTAGATGCTTCTATATAGTAAAGATCTGAATTGCTAGGATCAGCATCAGTTGCTTTTTTTAGCAATATAGCAATTTCCTTAAAAGATTCTTCTGAAAATTTTTCGAGTTTTAGATATACAAAATCAAGGTACCTAGAACTAAGGTTACTTTTAAAATTTTCATGCCACAATAACTTATATCGATTGTTTTCAACTACAAAGTATCTATCAATTTTTAAAGATTTCTTTTTTCTAGAAAGCATATCTTTCATATCATAAGTTTCTTCTAGTTTAATAAGATTCTTATATTCTTTTTTATCATATTTATACTTTTCTATATTCTCTTCTTTTCCTAATTTATAGCCGATTACTTTTTTGGTCTCGATTAATACATCCTGATACTCTTTAAACCTTTCAAGACCAACTTTTTTCTTGGTGTCTTTGCTTAGTAAATCATATGCTGTTTCATAATCTCCAGAATTTACTCTATCAGTATACTTTTTTGCTACTTCACTAGCACTTTCTCTTGGAGAACATCCTGTTATTAATATTGCAATTAATACTATTAATATTAAAGGTACTCTTTTAATAATGTTCATAATATAATCCTCTATAATTAAATATTTATTAATTTTATTTTATCATCAAACATTGGATAAGTCATCAGCTTTAATATATATGTGAAGTAGATAGTTTAATAAAATGTTGTATATCTTAATTTAGATATATGAAAAATTTCTTATAAATAATTAAGGATTTAAAAAGTTATACTTATATTATTTTCTAGATCCTCTAATAATAGATTTCTTTACTCATAACCATTTTGATTTTATACTACTAGTAACATCTGTTTTATTCGTACTAATATTTCTAAAAACCTAATTCTAATAACCAGTTTGTAAGTTTGTTTTCTCTTTCTTTTAAATTGTTATTATATTCATTAAATTTTCCTAATATAATTTCTCCTATGATTACACCATCGGACATAAATACTACTCGTTCTGTTTTTGCTGCAACTTTGGCATCATGAGTCACAAGCATAATGGTCGTACCAGAGTGGTTGATATCTAAAAGAATATCCATCACTTCATTTGTTACTTTAGAATTAAGTGCACCTGTTGGTTCATCTCCAAATAAGATTTCTGGAGTATTAATTAAAGCACGGCATATAGCTGCTCTTTGAAGTTGACCACCAGAAACCTGAGTAATATCTTTATCTTTGATTTCTGAGATATTTGTCTTCTCCATAAGTATTTTTGCTCGCTCATTAATTATTTGGCGGCTTTCTTCCTTTCTCAAGTAGGCAGAAAGGACTATATTGTCAAAGATATTTAAATTTTTTAGTAAATTGCTTTGTTGAAAGATAAATCCCATTTTTTTTAATCGTATCTTCGATAATTCTTCCTCAGACATATTAGAAATCATTTCTCCGCAGAATGTAATGTTTCCAGATGTGAGTTTATCCATACCACTTAAGTTATAAAGTAGAGTTGTTTTTCCTGAGCCAGAAGCTCCCATAACAGATACAAACTCTCCATGTTGAATGGTTAAATCAATTCCTTTTAAAACTTGATGTATATTCTCTTTGCTGATGACATATTCTTTACTAATTTTTTTAGCTTCTATAATATTATTCATAATATACCTCTTATTCTATGATAGACATAATTTTTATTTTTTTGATTGTCATACTGATTGCTGTGATAGCAATAGATACAGTTATAATTAAAGTTATTGGACAGATTATATATACAATTATTGGATTTGTTATAAATTGTAAATTGGATATACCAGAAAGAAGTAGCCCTGCTATTTTTTGACCAATTGTATTTGATGCAATAGTTCCTAAAATAATTCCAGTTGTAAGGACTAATAATGCTCTTGCAATATATTGAGTTCGTATATTTTTAGTAGAGAAGCCTAAACTAAGCATAATTGCAATTTGTGATGTATCTTTAGCAATCAACATTTTAAAAAACATTGCTGTAATAAATCCAGAAATCGAAATAGATAGAATAACAGCTAGCTTTATAACAAGTCTTAATTGGCTAATAACAGAGCCTAATGTCTGACTTACATAATCGTCCATATTTGTAACTTTTGCGGGATAACAATTCATTCTATACTGATTTAATTTATCTGTTAAATTAACTCCAGGTTTCATATTTAAATTTATGACATGCCATAAAATTGTATCTTCTTTGTAAGGTAGCATCGCTTTAGCAGTCTTACCACCATATGTAACATCTTGATAAATTCCACTAACAGTAAGGATTAGCTCATTATCTTTTTCTGAAAAAATAGATAAATTATCTCCAACACTTTTCCCTAATTCATCAGCATTTATAACAGATAGAGCAATCTCATTTTCATTTGTTGGTGCAGAACCCTTTACATATTCAAGTGGAAAAGTTGAAAAATCTCCATTTTCTATTTTCATATTTTCTATCGTCCCATCCTGGTTCATTACCTTATAAGAACTCGTTATAAAGGAAGCATACTTTTCAACATCATTGTCACTTTCAATAACCTTCAATATAGAATTAAGATGGTTTTGAGTTTCATTTGTATGTTGTAAATCAATGCGAATATCACTTTGACCAGCTCCCATATAAGTAATAAATTCTGGAGACTGAATAGTATTTAGAAAATTAAGTGGTACAATCATAAGGAAGATGCAGACAGCATAAACAAAGCAGAGTAAGCTATAAATGGTAAATCTTCCAGTTACTTCATTTAATCCTAAAAAGAAATTAACATTTGTTATTTTACTTTTGTATAGTTTTATATTATATCTGTTTCGTTTAGTGGTCATTGAAGTACCTGTTTTTAATGCTTCTACTGCTGATATTTTATTAAATCTTTTGAGTATTAGATTACAAAAGAATATAACTGCTATAAATACAATAATTGCACCAATTAATGGAATAAAAATAGCAAAAGCACTTTTTTCTACTTTGCCCATATAAAGATTGATATTTTCTGTAAAAAAAGTTCCAATAAATAATGAGGTTATATAACCAAAAAAACTTGCTGAAGATGCAATCAATATATATTTTGCCAGATACAACTTTCGGATATTACCACTTTGGATACCAATTGCTTTCATAACACCAATTTCACGATAATCTTCCTCAATAGTTGCAATTAGTGTGAATCGTAAGCATAAAGTAGCAATTATAATAAGTAGAACACTAATTAAGATAATAATTGCAACTACAATTCCATCAGATAATGCATTTAGCACTTGATAAAGAGAATAAGTTATTGATGTTCCTGTTTGTGGAAGATTAGTTGATTGATATAACGTTTCAAATTCACTAATTTTATTTATATCATTTAATAGAAACTCAATCAGGTACTCACTTTCACCCAAGTTAGCATGTAAAGTATTCCAATCATCATTACTGATTAAGAAACGCTTTGAAGTAACAAGGGAAGGGTTCATTTGTACATCACGTACAAAGTCTTTTATTGTAAATTCCATGAAGAAATCACCATTGACTATTTGTATCTTATCTCCAACATTTAAATTATTTTGTTTCATGTAATAGACAGGAACCCCTATTTCTCCATTTTCTACTTGAAATATCTCATTATCCATGTCTAATAAAAAATCGAACTTACTATTTTGCCTCACAAAACTATTTTCTAAAACACTGTCAGACTGGCTTTTTTTATCATTTCCTAGAAAAATATTCCTTCCATTGATATTTAAGAGTTCAACAGTTTGTTGTTCTTTTACAGACGGAGTTGAAGCTGTAAATTCATTGATTGATTTTTGGTTTAATTCTCCAGAATACATTTGAACATAGTGAGGTGCACGAGATTGTCTAAACAGGGAAGCCATAGAACTAGTAAGTTCCATAATAATATTTGTAGCACTAGATATTAACATAGCTGCCAGTAAAATAAATATGAATAATGCGGCTGTTACTACTTTATTTCTTGTTAAATCTTTTTGTAATATTCTTTTTAACATATTTCATCCTCGTTTCTTAAAAATTTCTAAAAATTAAAAATAGCATAAGTATAGCAATGTAAATAACTGAAGTAAGTAAACTGAGTTGAATATAAAAAAGCTCAAGTAAGTGTATAATAAGTTATTTTTTATTAATGCTGCATATTGATAAGAGATAACAATAGTTACCACTATTTTCATCAAAATTTCTATTAAGTAGTCTTTATATACTTTCATAATCATACAAATATATAGACATGTTATAATTATATTTGGAAAATAGACTGACCGTCGGTTTATAATAATGATACAGTGTTATACTTCTTTTGTCAAGTAAGCTTTAAAAAAATTATATGTTAGGTAAATCACTATTTTATAGATGACTTATAGAGAATAATAATTTATTTAGTAATATAAAGATATTTTTTATTTATTATTAATTAAAAATTGAATTTATATTTAATTAATATAAAGTTTGAGGGAATATTATTTTTTAAATATTTAATTTGTGTTATTATTCAGATATAGGCAATATTAGATAAATCTAATGACGCAAAGCTATAGGGACTAAAATCTTTATATAATAAAGGTCATGTCAGCCAGTTGCCAAAAAGATAATAATTATTTTTGTTAAATTTATTTTTTAAGAGTTAGGTATTTTTAATAACTTAAAATTTGGCAAGAGGAGGGCTTGAAATGATATCTGAATTAATGTTAAAAAACTTTGATGAATCTAACCTCAATTTTAAGACTAAGATTAAATTGAATTTAAGAGAGAAACCAGATATAAACAGTATGAAATTAAAAAGCATACCAGAAGGAAAAATGGTTAAGTTAAATTGTGTAGATGGAAAATGGGCAGAAGTTGAAAGTAATTATGACAAAGGTTGGTTACTCTATAAATATTTAGAGAAATTGAGCAACACTAAAAGTAATAATATTCTAGAAAGCAGAAAAAGAAATTACATAGGAAATATAAAAACTAATGGTTTAAATCTAGAATTAAGAAATGACAGAACAACAGATTCAAAAATAATAACTACAATTCCTGATGGTTTTAAAGTTGAAGTCTGTTATAGTGTTGGAAAATGGTCAAGAATTAATATCCACAAAAATGGGAAAAGATATTCCGGATATGTATATAGTCAGTATGTAGAAGAATATTCGACTTTGGCATAATCATATATAATAAGCTTTATAAAAAAAGAATACTATAAATGCAAGTTGTCATAAGGCTATATGAAAATATATTGAGAAATAGCTCTTATACAATAACTAAAGGCAATAAATAAAAATGAATATAATATAGATTGGCACTTCATATGAGGTGCCCTTTCTATATCTATGAAAGAAGAGTAAATGAAATAAATACAAAACAGTAGACTATGAATTATATGTGGAAAGACATTATTTACAGTTTTTGTTTAACCTTTATAAACAGCTAATAATCTTTTTGTCCCAGAAATCTCTGCTAATACTATATCAATCATACGTTTTACATTAGCAACATGAAATTCACTAACTTCCTTTTTCCAATCATCATCATCTTTTTGCTTAATTCCTGTTAGATATTGATTTAAAATTTCTAATCGTTTTTCTAAAAGATTTTTTCTTTCTTCTTTTCCTAGGCATTCAATAAAGAATGCTGTAATAGAAAAAATATTAGTGTCATAATCGAATTTCAAAATAGAATTTCTCAAAGTATCATGAAATTCTATACTTCCTTTTTCTGTGATTGTGTAAACTGTTTTGTCTGGCATATTACCATCCTTTTTAACAGTACCTAAAATCAATTCTCTTTTTTCTAAAGTCTTAATTGTAGTATATACGGTTGAGTCTGCGATATTAAACCAGTACTTTACATTCATGTATTCTAACACTTTTATAATTTCATAGGCATTAAGAGGTTTTTCATTTATTAGGCCTAAAAGCATTGTTGCTGGTTTTGATAACATTACAATTCACTCTCCTTTTTGATATTTATTATTATATAACTATATATATATTAGTTCTATATTAAACTACTATTATCTAGCAGTATTATTGTATCATGGAATTTTGATAAAAAAAAGCATGAATATGGATTATGCTACAAATTAATAAATGTATAAAGTTTAATTTAATTATTTCAAGAATTTAAGTGATAAAAAATGATTTATAAGTTTAATTTTCTACTTAAGCCATTTGGGAATGAATATAAGATAACTAAAGACAACAAAGCAATTGTATATGGTGTGAATAATATGATAGATGTTAAAGTATGATTTTTATATGTTGATGTGATAAAATATGACTAACAAATAAATTGAACTTTGAAAGGTGAAATGAATGAAAAATATTTATATTATTGGTGGTACAATGGGAGTAGGCAAAACAACAGTATGCCAGTCTCTAAAATTAATCTTGAAAAATAGTGTTTTTCTTGATGGTGATTGGTGTTGGGATATGCATCCATTTCAAATTACTGGTGAAACGAAAAAAATGGTTCTTTCAAATATTTGTTCATTGTTGAATAACTTTATAAAATGTAGTGCTTTTGAGAATATTATTTTCTGTTGGGTAATGCATGAACAAAGTATTATTGATACTATTATATCTTGTCTAGATATATCGGATTATAGAATAATAAAGATTTCTTTAATTTGTGATGAAACTGTACTGAGAAAAAGGTTGAAGAGAGATGTAGATGAAGGTTTGCGTTTTACTGATGTAATAGAAAGAAGTGTCAACTATTTACCATTGTATGAAAGATTAGCAACAACTAAAATTAATGTTTCTAATAAGTCTGTCAAAGAGATTGTTGAAGAGATATCTGAATTGTAAAATTTTAGTTTTGAATCTAATGTTAATGACAGTATAGTATTGTTGAACATTCCTCTGTTGATTGAGAAGTGTAAAAAAGGAATTTATTACTTACTTCTATTTGTGCAAGTCCTACTGTTCTAGTTGGATGAAGAATAAGGGTGAAAAAACATATAAAAAATATAGTCAAATTTTAATATTTTTCTAATATTATTAGAAGTATTTTTAATAAAAAAATATATCTAATATAAAATAAATTAGAAATTTGAAAAAATTTGTAGTTTTTGAGTGAGTATATATTATAATAAAATAGATATAAATTTTTTATGAGGGGAAAAGAAATGAAAAAAAAGAAAAAATTGATTAGGGTAATCATATGTTTTTTACTGTTAATCAGTATTGTAAATCCACTTCAAGTAGAAGCTGAAATTATTAACGATTTTAGTACATCCGTTTACTCAACACAAACGAACTATACATCTAGTAATGCTAAGTTTAGGACTATTAAATCTAGAAAAAGACATAGAAGTAGTAGGTCAAATAAAAGTAAAATAAAACTAAAAAAACGAAGTACAAGTAATAGAAAGTATAGAAGTGGAATTAGAAATAAACATAGTAACAGAAATATAAAAAGACACAGTATAATATCAAAGTTGATATTGTTAGTAATAGTGATATTTATCATTATAGCTATAGTAATAGTAATATTCATTAAAAGAAAGAAGAAAAGATTTTATTAAAATATAAAAATAGAATTAGTAGAGTTTTATTAAGAATAATTCAAAAATTACATAAAAGAGCTAGATAAATGATAGGAAAATGAATTAAATTATTGAAAATAAAATTTAAAAAGTTTGAATTAGGTATAAAATTTTAAGAAAGAAATTAGTATTGATTTTTATTAGTATTATTTTTTAGAAAATAGTTTTAGAAGAGGTATATTTAAAAAATTATAAAAATATATTGACATTTTTTAGGAAAAGTAATATCATTATTTCAATGGTAAAACAATATATAATAAATTAAATCCTATGACAAGGAAGAGTAGTTAAATTTAGGTTCAATATAGAGAGCTAAGGATGGTGGAATCTTGGCAAGAAAAAATTTGATGAATGGGCCTTAGAGGAGTAAATCAAAATCATATTTTTGAGAGTAGACTTTATCGTCAGTCGCACGTTATAGCGAATAGGGTATGTAAGTACCTGATAATGAGATATATAAAAATTGAGTTTTATATTAAATTTTTATATAATTTAGGTGGCAACGCGGATAATCTCCGTCCTATTAATTTAGGACGGAGTTTTTTTATTTTACGAAAAATTCGATATGTAGAAGGTGGTGAAATAGATGTTATGAATTTCTAAAGCTAAAGAGGATGATTTAGAAGACTGGCAAAAAAATAAATTAAAAATTAAAAAATTAGGAGGAAATACAGAAATGAAAACAAATACAAAAAAACTAACTTTAAATGCAATACTTTTAGCAATAGGATTACTAATACATCAAATTACACCTGCTATAGGATTACCAATGAAACCAGATATACCACTAACAATGTTATTTGTAATATTAGTTTTAAATAGAGATGACTATAAAACTTGCTTAATAGCAGGAATAGTAACAGGTATATTTACAGCGCTTACATCAAGTTTCCCAGGAGGTCAAGTTCCTAATATAATAGATAAAACCCTTACAGCAAATATAGTATTTTTATTAATATATGTTAGCTATAGAATGCCTTTTATAAAAAACTTATCCAAAAAAACACAGGATACTATAGTAGTTTCAATTATAATGCCAATAGGAACACTTGTGAGTGGAGCAATCTTTTTGTTAGCTGCTCAAGCTATAGTTGGTCTTCCAGGAGCTTCTTTTGCAGCTTTATTCTTAACAATAGTATTACCAACTGTTTTAATAAATTTAGTTGCAGGAATATTTTTATTCAAGATTGTTAATTTATCAATAAGAAGGGTTAGTTACCAAAGTTAAAATTTGATTAGATATATGATTTATAATATTTTATTTAAAATCTATTTGATATGATAAAAAGTTTATTTTATAAAGACATTATAATTATTTCGTTTTCTTAAATAAGATTAATTTAATATACTTGTATAGTATAAACTGAGTACATTATTAGATATCAATAGAAATATATTTTGTAGAATTGTAAATGGATTGATTTAAAATCTATTTTTATATAAAAGTAAAGTATAATCAAGGACAGCATTGAGCTGTCTTTTATTATACTTAAAACTTTAATAATACCTTTAAAAGATTTTTCTTATTTGATATAATTAAGGTTATGTGTAATATAAGAAATTAACTAGGAGGAATAGACGTGAGTAAAAGAAAACAAGTAACAATACCTATAGAGAAAATACAAGAACAAGATAAATATATAGAACAAATACACAGACAAAATGAAGAGTACTTCAACAGAACAGGAAAGAGAAAACTCGTGTTTACTCAAACCTTTGGATGTCAAATGAATGAACATGATTCAGAAAAACTTTGTTCAATGTTAGAAGAAATGGGATACCAAATGTCAATGATAGTTGAAGAAAGTGATCTAATAATATATAACACATGTGCAGTAAGAGAAAATGCAGAGCTAAAAGTGTATGGAAATTTAGGTCAGTTAAAGCATCTAAAAGGAAAAAATCCAAACATGAAAATAGCTGTGTGTGGATGTATGATGCAACAACCACATGTTGTAGAAGAACTAAGAAAAAAATACAAACATGTAGACCTTGTATTTGGAACACATAATCTATATAAATTTCCACAATTACTTACAGAATCAATAAATTCTGACAAGATGTTAGTAGATGTATGGGATGTAGATGGAGAAGTAATAGAAGGTCTTAGAAGTAATAGAAAATTTGAATTAAAAGCATTTGTAAATATAATGTATGGATGCAATAATTTCTGTACCTATTGTATAGTTCCATATACAAGAGGAAGAGAAAGAAGTAGAATACCTGAAGATATAATTAACGAGATAAAAGAGCTTGTTTCAAATGGAACAAAAGAAATAACTTTGCTTGGACAAAATGTAGACTCGTATGGAAAAACACTTGAAAATCCAGTTGCATTCTCAGAACTTTTAAGAAAAGTTAATGATATAGAGGGAATTGAAAGAGTTAGATTTATGACATCTCATCCTAAAGACATATCTGATGAGGTGATATATGCAATTAGAGATTGTGACAAGGTGTGTGAATTTTTACATTTACCAATACAATGTGGAAGTAGTAGTCTTCTAAAAAAAATGAATCGACATTATACAAAGGAATATTATCTAGAAATAATAGAAAAGGCTAAAAAAGAAGTTCCAGATATTGCTTTTTCAACAGACTTAATGATAGGTTTTCCAGGAGAAACAGAAGAAGATTTAGAAGATACTCTAGATGTGGTTGAAAAAGTTAGATATGATTCAGCATTTACATTTATTTATTCTAAGAGACAGGGAACTCCTGCTGCTAAAATGGAAAATCAGATACCAGAAGAAATAAAACATGAAAGATTTAATAGAGTATTAGAAGCAGTAAATAGAATCTCAGCAGAGATAAATGATGAATATAAAAATAGAGTAGTTGAAGTTTTGGTCGAAGGAAGAAGCAAAAATAATGAAAATAAATTTGCTGGTAGAACTAGACAAAATAAACTTGTAAATTTTGAAGGTGGAAGTGATGATTTAATTGGAAAATTAGTTATGGTTAAAATCACTGAACCTAGAACATTTTCATTGAATGGTGTACTAGTAAATGATTAATACTGTATAAAATAATAAAATTATGTAAACCAATTGAAATAGATGTACTATAAAACAAAATATATTAAATTTTTTAATTTTAAGAACATATCATATATATTATGCTAATTTCAGTTTCTATTATAAATAAAAATAAATTTGATATAGGATGTAAATTAATTGTACATCTATTTTTTATTCTATTTTATCAAAGCTTACCTAACTATATTTAGTATTTCTTTATATATACTAAAATATTATATAATAGACTATGGGCATGCAGGAAAGGCAACTATACCATTATAAGTTTATATATGTTATTTTTTATAGAGCTTTTTAAATGCTAAAATATCTAATAGACATAAAAAAGCAGTCAATCTTTCACAATTAACTGCTACTTACTAATTTTTATTTTTTACATTTCTTATTAGAGTAATAGATGTTGAAAAGCACACTAGCAAGTATAACTATTATAAATATTACAGCAAATGGAAGCATTTTTTTTTCATCCATTTGTCCACTCTCTACTCTATATCCCAAAAATGACATGATAAATAACATTATAGATACAATAAAAGTAACAATACTAGAACTTCTACATAGTTTTTTTACATCATATCGAGCTTTTTCTTTATCACTCATAGTATTATAACCTGCTAATAACATACTTGCTTTTCCATTAAATAACAATATACTTAAAATGAAAGAGGCAATTGCAATTATAACTGTGAATCCTACTGCAAACATTATAAGCACCTCCATATACTCTGATTTATCAGTTTACTTGTTTATTAATATTTTACCATAAACATACATTAAAATCATTTATTTCATATCTTAATCTTATTAGATATATTATCATACTATAATTTATTTATAGTGTGATATTAATAAATAGTGCTTAGCTTGAAATTGTATCAAAAATTGTGTAATAATAATTGAACAATAATCAAGTATAAAATATAATTTCATATCTTTTTTAGAATTTTAAATTTAGAAAATTTTAAAAACTTCGTATATAAAAATTTGAGTATTTGAATACAAGTATTATTCTGATAAGAAATTTAAAAAATTTTCTAATATCTTTGCTGTTATTCCCCAAATTACATAATCTTTATATTTATAAAATAGAACAGGATAACTTCCACTTTCAAATTTATAATCTTTTTGATTTGGAATTGAACCATATGGAAGATTTTCATCAGGAAAAACTTTGACTGTATTATTATAGGTATTTGGAGGATTTTCTAAAAGATATTTTATAGGTACCAAAAAAGTATGGTCAACTTCACCCTTATTTATATTTAAATTATTGATGTTCTTTATATATCCTAAATAGGGATGTATTATAAATTTTACAGGCGTTATAAGTAAGTCAAGACTTGCTATAACTTCTATATTGTCATTAAAAGTTCCAAGTTCCTCACATGTCTCTCTAATAACGGCTTCATAAGGAGTTTCGTTAGACTCTATTTTTCCACCTGGAAAAGAAATTTCATTGGGTTGATGCTTTAAATTTTTTGAGCGAACTTCAAATAATATATGATGTATGTTATTTATTTCTACTATTGGAATTAATACAGATGCTCTTTTCATATTTTCATAACCGTTTATATATGGTTTGTAATCTTTAAATTTATTTTTAATATTGTTTATCATTTTTTCCTCCTAAAATAATATTATTAAAAAATATAGAATTAAATTCCGACAATAACAATATATATATAATTATATTTATCTAATTCAATATATAGTAATATCTATATTATTATATAATAAATCAATAAATATATATTAACAAGTATTAACAAATATTAAAGTATTTAATTTTAGCAATGTTTAAACTAAGTTATTATAAAATAGTTTTTTGACATTCAATTGAAAAATATATTTTTACTTTAACTGACATTCATTTTTTTATTTTTACAATCTCATTTAAGGTGAATTTTACTTTAGAATCATCATCAAAAATAAAAAATTCAGTATTCATAAAAAAGTAAAGTGGTAAGATAATCTTACCACTTTACTTTTTTATGAATACTTTATCTAAAATATTTATGAATTAAAAATAGAGTGAATTCTATTTTTCTAATTCTAAATATTTCCTAATAACTGACTCTGCTAAACATTTTGACGAATCAATAATATTAATTGATGGTTGTATCTTTTCTAAGACAACATTTAAATCAGTGCAAGCAATTACTATATTTCCAATAGATTCAAATTTTACACTTTCTAGAAGTTCATTCAAAATATTGATATTTTGTGGATTATTCTTATCTGCTTTTATATTTTGGATAAGAGCATTTATCTTTTTTTGCCATTCATCTTTAAATATAAATTTATGACCAGCATCTGTTATCCCTTTTTGATAAATTTTAGATTCAAATGTTGAACTTGTTGAAAGTAGAGTTACTTTTTGTGGAGTAGAAGGTAAATCTTTAACAGTTTCTTCTACAATATTTAATAATGGAATACTTATTGATTCTTTCAATTCTTTAAAATATATATGAGCTGAGTTGCATGGCATCGCAATAAAGTTTGCCCCAACGGATTCAAGTTTTTTTAGACCCTTAATGATAGTTTTTTTCATAAGTTCATGATTTATTGGGCGGTTAATATAAAATGGAGTAGGTAAGGAATATATCATAATTTCAGGAAACTCTTCATCGTACTTCGCTCCATATTGAGACTGACATTCATCAATAATTAAATCAACAAATGGTTCTTTGTATTAAAAGAGCCATAGTTCTGTTCATATTTTTAGAGTGTTGTTTGTTTTTCAAATATTCCGCAATTCACTCTAGAATAAGGGTGGTGAAAATTTATGCTTTCGATTCTAAACGATTTTCTTAGGACAGTTTTAGTAAGTAGTTTATTTACGGTTCTATTATTAGTTTTTAGAATGACTATTTTTAAAATTTTTAGTAGAAGATTTAACTACTATATATGGTTTATTGTTATTATTAAGCTATTGTTACCATTTACATATTATACTTTTGCATTTAATGAATTTAAATATCAAGAGAATATTAATAAGGTAAATCTAGAAGGTTTTAACAATCTTTCTACTTTGTGTACTATGATTTTAGTTTCTGTTTGGGCTACTATTACAATATTTTATTTGATTTCTACTTTATGGAAATATATTAAACTTAAAAATCTGATAGATGATTTGTCTTATGAGGTTGATGACAAATACATAAACAATCTTTATAGTAATTTATTAAAAGAACTTAATATAAACAAAAATATACAAATTAAATATTCTCATGAAGTTGAAACACCCTCATTTTTTAATTCATGTATTCTTTTACCACCATATGATTATACACTAAAAGAACTGGAATGGATATTTAGACATGAGCTGATGCATTTTAAGAGTAAAGACCTTTGTATTAAATATCTAGTATTATTTTTAAAAATAGTATATTGGTTTAATCCTTTTATGTACATTATGGATAAGATTATAGATTTAGATTGTGAACTTTATTGTGATGAAAGAGTTTTAAAAAATCGTAGTATAGAAGATAAAAAAGAGTATGCTTTGACTGTTATAAATGCAATGAAAAAAGATTTAAATTCTTCAAATAAATTTGTAGCCAGATTACATAAGAAATCAGATATAAAAAAAGAGTATCTAATATGTTTAATGAAAAAAATAGAACAGGTATTTTAATGGCAATAATTTTATGTTTATTCTCATTGATTACATATTTTAAATTTGATTCAATTGCATCAAATCCAGTTAAACATTCTTTAGAGGCTCCAATGCCAGTAAATACAGGGAAAGAAAAATCTTTTACTATAACTGTAGATTAAAAAGTTTTCAACTAATATATAAATTAATTTAATAATTTATTATAATACACTTTTTGAAAGGTTATAATGTTATAGAATACTAATAATGAAGGAGAAGTACATAGGATGAAAGAACTTGATTTCAAAGCAATAGGTCAAAGAGTAAAAATTGCAAGGATAAAGAAAAGACTAACTCAAGAAGTTGTTACAGAAAATGTAAAAATTGTTTCAATCACGCTTAGATAATGTATATTAAATAAATATTTTATTTAAAAAGCTTCTATAAGTTTAATTATTTTGGAGCTTTTTTATTGTATCAAAACAAATTTCAAATATGTCTTTAGAGATTAGTTGGATTATAACCTTTTCATTATAAAATTCACTAATATCTTTGGTACAATAGAATAAAAAGGAGACTTATTATGAAAAATTGTTTAGAGTGCAGTTATACTTTTACTATTATAGATAGATTTAAAAATATATTTACAGGAAAACTTAGATGTAAAAAATGTAATACCATATATAGAGTGAAAAGAAGTATTTATCGTTTTATATACTATTTAGTTATATATCTTTCAAGTATATTTGTTGCGCCAATTTTTACAAATTATAAAGGAATACCTTTAGGTTTTTTATCTAGATTATTAATACTTATTTTGATACTTAATTTTTTTATAATAGCATATGATTTAATTCCTCATAAATTTCAAAAATATACTAAGATAAAGTAATAAGTTTCTAGGGAACTAATAAGTCTTTTAATTGTAAGATATTTTTAATAAATTTGAAATAAATAACTGCTATACTTTATGTATATTTAGTTTTATAGGGGGGATAAAATGAATTTTAAAAATAAAGGCAAAGTATTAAGTTTATGTTTAATCTCAATTTCAATGATATTTACAGGGTGTACTAATCTTAAGGAGGAGAAAACCACTAAAATCAATATATTAGCAACTACAGACTTACATGGAGAAGTTACATATAACATAGCTGAAAAAATAAACGAAGAAAGAAAAAAAGACTCTAATATAACATTAGTAGATGCAGGAGATTTTTATGATTCAGATGGTTTAGGGGCAATGAATCAATATCTTAGTGAGGCTCGAGATGCTTACGAAAAAGATGAAGTAATTAAAAAAGAAGTACCTATAGTTAGACAAATGAGTGAAGTTAAATATGATGCAGTAGTACTTGGTAATCATGAGTTTGTTTCTAGTTCTAAAAAAAATTTAGATAAAATAATAAATGAATTTAATAGTGAAAATATAGAAGTTTTATCTGCAAATACATATAATAGTAACAGTTCAAGTTATGTTAAACCTTACACAATAAAGACAATTGAAACAAAAGATGGTGAAGTTAAGCTTGGTATACTTGGTCTTACAATCAAGGAAGTCGGAGAAGGATGGGATTTTGATGAAAACGGAAATAAAATTAAGGCTAAGTCCAGAGATTTAAAAAATATGGTTACATACCAGGATTTATATATGAATGATATAATAGAAGATGCTAAAAAATGGGTGAAGGAAATAAAAGAAAAAGAAAATCCAGATATACTATTAGCCGTAGTACATAGTGGAGAAAAACCTAAAAAGCCTAAAAATCCAGGTAATAGAATACAAGAACTAGCTAAAGAAGTTGCTGGAATTGATGCGATAGTAGCGGGCCATACTCATAAGGAAATTGAACAACATGATTATACAAATAATAAAGGTGAAAATGTAATAGTTACACAACCAGGCAGCCATAACTCTTGTATATCAAAAATAACATTTGAATTAGAAAAAGATGATAATACTTGGAAAGTACAAGATAAATATTCAAAGTTAACTAAGCTAGAAGAAGATAAAAGTTTAGAAAATTTTGGTGATTTGATAATAAATTTACATGAGTTAAATGATAAAAAGAGCGAAGTGAATTTGTCATCATTAAGTAAATTCAAATGGGACAGAGCTTATTTATTTAGCAATGATACTAGTGTTGAAAAGATGTACTATATAGTTGGCTATAAATGGAAAAATCTTATAGATATAGAAAATGATAATAGAATTAAGATGGTATTTATGAAAGATGAAAAAGTTTCCTCATATGCTTGTTTAAATGGAAAAGACTTTGGTATAGACTTAAAAGTAGATAAATCTAAGTATCAAGATGGTGTACTAGAGATACTACCTAAAAAGAATGATAAATTTGAAATAAAGAAAAATAGTGAAGGATATGATATTCAGTTAGTGTATAAAGAACAACCAGCAGTTAAATTTAGTTTTTATTGTATTTTAAATGAAAGTAATGCCCTTAAAATCCAAATAAATGGATTTTAAGGGCATTTTTACTAGATATCTTTAAATAAGTCTTTAGATGCTAGTATTCCTTGTGAGTGTATACAAAAACATCTACTTTAGTGTACGATTTGATTAATACAGGTTATTTTAATATAATATAGATAAATAGGAATTTGAAGGAGTAAAAGATATGAAAAATGAAAGTATAAGTTATTTGGGATTAGGATTATGCTTTGGTGTTATTTTAGGTTCAGTATTTAAAAATTTATCTATTGGCTTATCCCTTGGGTTACTTATTGGAGTAGTGTTAGATAGTAAGAAAAACAAAAATAAATAAAATTTCTATAGTAGAGTATATCTAAAAGTAAGAATTTGTATTGTGATATTAAATTAGGCTACAATCTATCTAAAACTATTTAAATTAGTATCCAAGCTGTACAAGAAATAAAAAATACATTTTTATATAATTTATCTGTATTAAAACAATAAGTCTTAAAATTTAGTTTATGGATTATACTTAGAAAAAAAGCCTTTAGAATCCAAATAAATACATTCTAAGGGTTTTTATTAGATATTTTTAAATAAAAATAAGTTTTTAGAAACTAGTTCAAATTTATCTTTTAAAAACGATTGAACCTTCAATTAAATGTATATGAACTAATTTCCAAAACTTCTCTACATAATTGATTGAGAAGTTCTTCTAGTGTTTCTGCTTTACCTTTACTTGCTAATTTTTTATTAATGCCATCTTGAACGTATAACTGTATAAATTTATATTCAAATTTTTTCATTTGCTATCTTCTTTTTAATCAATTTTCTATTAACAATACATTTAAAATGTAGATAAAACTAAAAAGGGTTTTCTAGAAAATAAAATCCATTTAATTATACTTACTTACCAATACCATTACTTGATGTAAACAAGATTCCACAACATTTTCACCATACTCTAGTATAAAATCGTTTAACTGCGTATCTATAAAATTACAGTAATCATATGAACTGCATATATAGGCAGTTAGTATATGTGTACATCTATCTACTTTATTCATAAACATATATTATTTATCCCCCTAAAAAACTTTCATAAAAAACAAAAAGAAAATATCTTTTTGGCAACTGGCTGACATAACTTATTTTATAAGTGTTAGTCCCTATAGCTTTGCGTCACTAAATTTCTCTAGTTTTGCCTATTTAGTTTTATTCTACGATTATAATATTACAGGAAAACGTTTTGTTTTTCAATATATAAACTAAAAAAATTAAATATAAAAGTTATTTTGTCATTTAAAAATAAAACATACAAGTAAATTATGTAATAAAGCTTATTGTGTAAAAGGAACTGTAAATTTATATTATTAATTTATTTGAATTATATTGATGAAGTAACACAAACTTAATCAATAAGAAGTGGTCAATATATTAAAAAGAGTATAGATAATCAATATATGTGTATAAAAATCTATTATATCAAAAATAATAGTATCGACAGAATAAAGTTATAGTAAGTAAAAGAGGGTTACTGAAATTTTAAAAAAATTAGTGAGGATAAAGATAATAAATCATAAACTATTATATAGTTTTGTAAATTTTAATACAGATAAAATATATAATATAAATAAAAAATTTGTTAAAATATAATAAGTGTAGTATAATCAAGTAGAAAAGATATAATATATTTCGGGGAGCTAATACGCTGAGAGGAGATTTTATCTCGACCCTTTGAACCTGTTTGGATAATGCCAGTGTAGGGAGACCAGTAAAGATAAAAATAAGTCTTATCCTATTTTGGATAAGACTTTTATTTTATTTAAATATACTATGTTTTTATCTATTAAATATTTTAATAAAAAACAAAATATACCTAGTAGGTATTAATTATTTTAAAAGGAGTGATTTAAATGGTAATTGCAGACATAGCAGTAATGCCACTAAGACCTTACAAAGGTGAAGAAGAAATGTATAAAGTAGTAGATGCTTGTATAGCAGAAATTGAAAACAGCGGTTTAAAATGTGAAATAGGAGCAATGAGTACTACTGTTGAAGGTGATTTTGATGAAGTTTTTGAACTCCTAAAAAAAGTGCATAAAATCCCTTTTAATCTTGGATGTGAAAGAGTTATAACAGTAGCTAGAGTAGATGAAAAAGCTGGGGGTTTAACTATAGATGAGAAACTTAGAAATCATAGATAAAGTCAAAAATAGTATATATCCAATAGCAACATTTTTGTTTATACTTATTTTTTGGCAATCTGTGGTAGAAGTTTTAAAGGTTCCTCAATATATACTACCTACACCAATAGATATAATTAATGTATTTTTTAAAGATTATCAAAATTTATCCATGCATGCCATGGTTACTATAGGGGAAGCAATATTTGGATTTATAGTTGCAATAATAATATCTTTAATAATTGGAATATTAATGGATTTTGTATTGATAATAAAAAAATGTCTTTATCCTATTATGTTAGTGACTCAAATGATACCTACAATAATAATAGCTCCACTTTTTATGATTTGGTTTGGCTTTGGGACAATGCCAAAAATATTGATGGTAACGCTTACTTGTTTTTTTCCTATATTAATAAGTTTTGTAGATGGTATTGAGAATATTGATAAAGATTATTTAAATTTGTTTAAGACTATGAATTCAAATAAGATTAATACTTTTATTCATCTTAAATTTCCTATGTCAATGGATAAATTTTTTTCTGGACTTAAAATATCGGCTACTTATGCTGTAATGGCAGCAACTGTTGCAGAGTGGTTAGGTGGAACTAAAGGTCTTGGTGTTTATATGCTAAGGTCAAAAAGTGCATATGCACTTGATAAAGTATTTGCATCTACTATATTAGTAGTTATATTTAGTTTAATATTTGTAGGAATTGTACAAGCTATAAAAAAAGTTGTTATAAAACATAGATTAGAAGATTAAATGTATTTGAGGGAGGATATTATGAATTTCAAAAAATTAGGAATATTAGGTTTAGTAAGTGCTCTTATATTAGCAACAATAACTGGATGTTCTTCTGGAAATAATAGTGATAAAGACAAAAAAAATAGTAAAGATACTTCTTCTAAAAAAGTGACTTTTGTACTTGATTGGACACCAAATACGAATCATACTGGATTATTTGTGGCACTTGATAAAGGTTACTATAAAGAAGAAGGCTTGAATGTTGAAATAGTACAACCACCTGAAAGTGGAGCTGAGACTTTAGTAGCAACAGGAAAAGCTGACTTTGGTATAAGTTATCAAGAGCAAGTCACTTATGCAAAAACTAGTGAAGACCCACTTCCAATAAAAGCTGTGGCGACTGTTATACAACACAATACTTCTGGATTTGCATCTCCAAAAGAAAAAAATATAACTACAGCAAAAGATTTTGAAGGAAAAACTTATGGAGGCTGGGGTTCTCCATCAGAAGAAGCTGTTTTCAAAGCAGTTATGAATAAAAATGGAGCTGACTTTAATAAATTAAAAATAGTTAATACTGGTCAAGATGATTTCTTTGCAGCTATGAAAACTGTAGATTTTGCATGGATATTTGAAGGTTGGGATGTAGTTAAAGCTAATTTAATTGATTATGATTTAAACTTTATACCAGTAAAAGACTTAGATGAAAGATTAGACTATTATACACCACTTATAATTTCTAATGATACTGTGCTTAAAGACAACCCAGAACTTGCTAAGAAATTCTTAAAAGCTACAACAAAAGGTTATGAATATGCAATAAAAAACCCTGAAGATGCTGCAAAAATTTTAGTAAAGCATGCTCCTGAAGTAGATGAAAAATTAGCAATAAAGAGTCAAGAATACTTAGCAAGTAAATATAAAGATGATGCACCAAGATGGGGAGAAATGAAAGATAGTGTATGGAATAACTATACATCATTCTTAAAAGAATATAAATTAATAGATAAGGATATGAAGGCAAGTGATGCTTACACAAATGAATTCTTACCACAATAAAAAAGCAAAAATATCTATAGAAAATGTATCAAAGACATATAAAGATGTAGATGTTTTAAAAGATATAAGTATTGATGTTTATGAAGGCGAATTTGTTTCTATATTGGGGCCAAGCGGATGTGGAAAAAGTACTATCTTTAACATCATAACTCAATTGACAGACTATAATAGTGGTATGGTAAACATAAATGGTAATTATAGTTACATGTATCAAAAAGATTTACTTTTACCATATAAAACTATAATAGATAATGTATCTCTTCCACTGGTACTAAAAAAAGAAAAAAAGGGCAAAGCTAGGTCTATGGTAAAACACTATTTTGAGGTTTTTGGTTTGGAAGGATATGAGTATAAATATCCAGCAGAACTTTCCGGAGGTATGAGACAAAGAGCTAATTTTTTGAGGACTTTTATAAATTCTAATGACATAATGCTTTTAGATGAACCTTTTGGTGCACTCGATTCATTAACTAAAACATCTATGCAAAAATGGCTTTTAGATGTTAAGAAAAAAGTAAATTCAACGATACTTCTTATAACTCATGATATTGATGAAGCTATAATGTTATCAAATAGAATCTATGTTATCTCAAAAAAACCATCAATAGTAAAAAAAGAATTTATCATAGATAATAGAAATATAAATGAAGATAATCTTGAAAATGTTATTAAACTGAAAAAAGAGATAATATCTTTATTATAAAATTCTATACGTTTTTACTTAGTGATTATTAAACCTAACAATCCAAAGTGCAATTAGCATTTTGGATTGTTTTTTAGTTATACGTCAAAATTTTATATATTATGTTAATAATAATCATCTACTATGATATAATATTTAATTAGAAAAGAAGGAGGTTTAATAATGCAAATAGATATGAATAAATTAACTCCTATGATGAAACAGTATCTTGAAGTAAAAAATAGGTATAAAGATTGTATACTGTTTTTTAGATTGGGAGATTTTTATGAAATGTTTTTTGAAGATGCATTAGTAGCTTCAAAAGCTCTTGAAATAGCATTAACAGGGAAAGCCTGTGGTTTAGAAGAACGTGCTCCTATGTGTGGAGTGCCATTTCACTCAGCCAATTCATATATATCGAAGTTAGTAGAAAATGGATATAAAGTAGCAATAGGTGAGCAAATGGAAGACCCATCTACTGCAAAAGGAATTGTTAGGAGAGAGGTCATAAGGGTTATTACTCCTGGAACAGTTCTAGATGGAAATCTACTTGAAAATAAAAAAAATAATTATTTATTATCTTTATACAAAGATGATGCCAATATAGGTTTAACTTATGTAGATATAAGTACAGGAGAAACTAATGCAACTTATCTAAATGAAGATAAAGTAATAGAAGAAATTGCAAAAATTCATCCTACAGAAATAATTGTAAATGATTTGAATTTCATAGAAAAACTTAGAGATATAGCTACTGTAAGCAACATATACATAAATGAAAGTTTTAGTGACAACTATTTAGATATAAATATATTAAAAGAATATTTTCCAGATGTTTATCTACAAAAATTAAAGTTTGATGATAAGGGTCTTATAAAATCGAGTTTATCAATTCTTCTAAATTATATATATAACACTCAAAAGCAGATAACATCCAATATTAACAATATAAATATATACAATTCATCAGAGTACATGGTATTAGATATGTTTACTAGAACTAATTTAGAACTTACTCAGACTATAAGAGGAAACAAAAAGAAAGGTTCACTATTACATGTTTTAGATAAAACATCTACTGCAATGGGAGGAAGGCTTCTAAGAAAATATGTAGAAGAGCCTCTGATAAATAAATCTAAAATTGAAAATAGATTAAATGTAATAGAAGAAATAAAAGATGATTTTATACTAAGAGAAGACTTAAACGATATACTTAAAAATATATATGATATAGAAAGAATATGTGGGAAAATAGCATTTGAAAGAGTAACACCAAAAGAATTAGTTCACTTAAAAAATTCAGTAGAAAAATTACCAAATCTAAAAGACACAATAGACTTATCAAATGCGAATAGATTAAAAGAGTATGTATCAAAAATGGACAAGTTGGATGATATATACAGTTTAATAGATGAAGCCATTTTGGAAGAACCTACAATAACTATAAAAGATGGGAATATAATTAAATCTGATTTTAGTGATGAACTTAAAGAATTGAGAGATATTTCTAAAAATGGTGCTTTTCTTGTAAAAGAAATAGAAAATAGAGAAAGAGAAAAAACAGGAGTTAAATCATTAAAAATAGGATTTAATAAAGTATTTGGATATTATATAGAAATAACAAAGGCCAACTTTAAACAAGCAAAACTAGATGAGACATATATAAGAAAGCAGACACTTAGTAATGCAGAGAGATATATAACTCCAGAGTTAAAAGAAATAGAAGAAAAGATACTACATGCTGAAGAGAAAATTAAATCTCTAGAATATGAGATATTTGTAAGTATAAGAGATACTATATATAAAAATATAGACAGAATACAAAAAGTAGCTAAGATTATAGCTAATATAGACGTTTTCGTATCTTTGGCAACCGTTGCTCACATGAACAACTATATAAAACCACAGATAAACGAAAATAATAAACTTGATATAAGAAATGGTAGACATCCAGTTGTTGAAAATATAGTAGGTGAAGAAAATTTCGTTCCAAATGATACATATTTAAATCGTGGAGAAAACATCATTAACATAATAACTGGTCCTAATATGTCTGGTAAATCAACATATATGAGACAAACTGCTATAATAGCACTTATGGCACATATAGGTTCTTTTGTTCCAGCAGAATATGCTAATGTACCAATATTAGATAGAATATTTACAAGAGTAGGGGCTAGTGATGATTTATCTCAAGGTCAGTCTACTTTTATGGTAGAGATGAATGAGGTCTCTCTTATATTAAAAAATGCTACCGAAAGAAGTTTAGTTATTTTAGATGAAATAGGACGTGGAACCAGTACTTATGATGGTATAAGTTTAGCATGGTCAATAGTAGAATATATTCAAAAGAATATTAGATGTAAGACACTATTTGCAACACATTATCATGAACTTACTGATTTAGAAGAAGAATTTAAAGAGGTTAAAAATTATTCAATAGCAGTTAAAGAAGATGGAGAGGGAATAATATTTTTAAGAAAAATAATTCCTCAAGGTGCAGATAAGAGTTATGGAATCTATGTTGCTAAATTAGCTAAATTGCCAGATGAAGTCATAGATAGAGCAAAATATATACTTAAGGATTTGGAAAAAAATCATGTTTATAACAGTGTCGCAATAAATGGAGATAAAGAAAAAACTACTGTGATTAATAATGATTTAGATGAAGAACTGCTTAAGGTAAATCAGAGCAATTTTAAAAATAAATACGAATCTCTAAAAATAGAACATGAGCTTATAGTAAAAGACTATAAACACATGAAAAAGGATTATGATAAACTAAATTCTAAGTTTAAAACATTAAACGATGAAGTTAGTTCAATGAAGAAAAAGGATAGTAAAGAAGAAATTAATAAAGAAGATTCTGTAAAGGAAGTTGCACTAACTCAAATATCTTTTGATAGTGTAAAGAGAGATGTATTGTCAGAAGAAATTTTAAACTTAGATATTTTAAATATGACTCCATTAGATGCTATAAATTCTCTTTACAGTCTTCAAAAAAAAGCAAAAGAAATAAAATCTTAGAGGTGTAAAAATGAAAAATATAATTAACATCCTAGATGATTTGACTATAAATAAAATAGCAGCTGGAGAAGTAGTAGAAAGACCATCTTCTGCATTAAAAGAATTAATTGAGAATTCTATTGATGCAGGTGCAAATAAGATTTCTATAGATATCATTGATGGAGGAAAAACTTTAATTAAAATCACAGATAATGGAATAGGAATACCTTCAAGTGAAGTTGAGAAATCCTTTTTAAGACATGCTACTAGTAAGATAAAAAAAATTGATGATTTATATGATTTGTACTCTCTTGGATTTAGAGGAGAAGCATTAGCATCTATTTCAGCTATATCAAAATTAGAAATGATTACTAAGACCAAGGATGAAATGGTTGGAACGAAAATATTTGTAGAAGGTGGAAAAATAGTCTCAAAGGAGCCAATTGGTTCTACTAATGGTACAACAATCATTATAAAAGAGATTTTCTTTAATACACCAGCAAGACAGAAATTTTTAAAATCTACTCATGCAGAAACTATAAACATAAGTGATTTGATAAATAAGCTTGCAATAGGCAATCCTAATGTCCAATTTAAATATACAAATAATAATAAACAAATGTTAAATACTCCAGGTGATGGAAAGCTTATAAATACTATTAGGAGTATATATGGAAAAGAAATAACAGAAAACCTAATAAATATAGAATTTAAATGCAATCACTTTAAAATTGATGGATATATAGGAAATAATAACATCTATCGTTCCAATAAAAATTTGCAACATATCTATATAAATAAAAGGTTTGTAAAAAGTAAAATAATTATAGATGCAATAACTGAAAGTTATAAATCTATAATTCCAATAGGTAAACATGCTGTTTGTTTCTTAAATATAGAAGTAGAACCAGCATGTATTGATGTAAATATACATCCTAATAAGCTTGAAGTTAAATTTGAAAAAGAACAAGAAGTGTATATAGAACTAAGAGATTTTTTAAAAGTTAAATTAATACATTCTAACCTTATTGGAAAGTATGCTACGTATAATGATAAGAAAACGCAGCCTCGAATTGCTATTAATAATAGAGAAAAAAGTATAGATTATGAATTTAAAAATAATAATTTCGTTGAAGCTAATTCAAAAAATAATAATACAACTAAAGAGAAAGATGAATTTATTGAAGTTGTAAGTTTATCAAGTGAAAAACTAATAGATGAATTTCCTTCTGTAAGTGAAGTTTTAAATGCAAATATAGAAAATGAATTAAAAAATACGGGTTATTTAGGAGAAGAGGTTGTAAATGACAATATACAAGAAGAATTTCAAGTTGATGGGCCTAAACAAATTGATAGTTCTAAAAATGAAGACAGTCATTATTTAGAAAAAAGTATTAAAGACAGCGAAGAGGAGTATTTAACTAATTCAAAACGTAAATTTTCCTTATATGGATATTCTGTAATTGGGGTTGTATTTAATACTTATATAATCCTAAGTAAAGATGATTCTATGTATTTGCTAGACCAACATGCTGCACATGAAAGAGTTTTGTATGAGAGATATATGGATAAGTTCTATAGACAAGATATCAATATGCAAATACTTTTAGACCCAGTAATTCTTGAAGTATCAAATGTAGACATGCTTCAAATTGAAAATAATTTAGAGTTATTTATGAAATTTGGTTTTGAATTAGAAGTTTTTGGCAACAATCATGTAATGATAAGATGTGTTCCAACTATATTTGGAATTCCAGAAACTGAAAAGTTTATACTTCAAATAATTGATAATATAGATGAGATTACAAGTAATTATGATTTAAAAGGTGAGAGATTTGCATCAATGGCATGTAGATCTGCAATAAAAGCAAACGATAAAATATATGATATTGAGATAAAAAGCTTATTGGAACAATTAGAAAATTGTGAGAATCCATTTACGTGTCCTCATGGAAGACCAATAATGGTTGAAATTTCTAAGACCGAAATAGAAAAAATGTTTAAAAGAATTATGTAAAATATTTTGGATAGTTAAAATACATGGAAAGGAATGTTATGAAAAAAATACCACTTATAATACTTACAGGTCCAACTGCTGTTGGAAAGACTGATTTGTCAATAAAGTTAGCAAAAGATATGGATGCAGAGATAATCTCAGCAGATTCTATGCAAATATATAAATATATGGATATTGGAAGTGCAAAAGTTACTTCAGAGGAAATGCAAGGAGTAAAGCATTATCTTATAGATGAGGTTAAACCTGACTATCCATTTTCAGTTTCAGAATTTCAACAAAGAGCAAAAAAATATATATCTGAAATAAATCAAAAAGGAAAGTGTGTTTTAGTGACTGGAGGAACTGGTCTTTATCTGAATTCTTTAATATACAATATGGATTTTGCAAAATCTGATGCTAACAATGAATTAAGAGAAGAACTTCAAAAACAACTTCTTGAGAATGGAATAGATTACATGCATGATAAATTAAAATCACTTGATGAAGAAGCTGCTGATAGAATTCATAAAAACAATACAAAGAGAGTTATAAGAGCGCTTGAAGTTTGTCTAAGCGGTAAGAAAATGAATGACTTTTCAAGTGACTTAAAATTTAATGACGATTATCAATCTATAATAATAGTTTTGAATAGAGATAGAGAGCATTTGTATGAAAGAATAAATATGAGAGTTGATATTATGCTAGAGAGTGGTTTGGTTGAAGAAGTTAAAAAACTCTTAAGCATGGGATTTAAAAAAGACATGATATCAATGCAAGGTATAGGATACAAAGAGATATTGAAGTATTTAGATGGAGAATATACATATAAAGAAGCCATTGAAATAATAAAAAGGGATTCTAGAAGGTATGCAAAACGTCAGATAACTTGGTTTAAAAGATATGAAACGGCAAAATGGTTTGATTTGGATAAATATGAAGATATAGATTTATTAAAAAATGAAATAATTATATATATTAAAAATTCTATAAAATAATATATATAAATTTTTAAGTATACAACTTCATATTGAAAATTTACCATAACTTATATAGAATATAAGATAGGAATATTTTAGATGTTCAATTTAATCTTGGGAGGGTACAAATCTAATGAAAAATACAGTTTTAAATTTACAAGATTTGTTTTTAAATAATGCTAGGAAAGAAAGGATACCTGTTACTATATATTTAGTCAATGGAGTGCAAGTCAAAGGGCTTGTAAAAGGATTTGACAGTTATATAATATTGATAGAAGGGGACAATAGACAACAAAACATGATTTATAAACATGCTGTTTCGACTATACAACCTGGTAAATATATTAATTTAACTAATCAAAATCAAAATAATAATAATAATAACAACAATAACAATAGATAATTAATTTAATTTAAGATAATTAAAAGGAGACTTATGCTAACTTATAAACTATAATTTATTTGTTTTAGTAAAATAGTCTCCTTTGACATGTTTAAATAAAATAACAAAGAGACAGGTGATAAAATGCTTAATGAGACAAAAGAATTACTGAAAGATTACTATGGTGTAGATGAAGATACTTTTAAACTATCACAAGAAACAATGGAAGATATAAAATATAAGTTTGAGGAAATAAAAGAAATAAGAGAATACAATCAATATAAAGTTTTAAAAGCTATGCAAGAATCTAAATTAAGTGACATGCATTTTAATTGGACCACAGGATATGGATATAATGATATTGGACGTGAAAAAATAGAGGAAATTTATTCAAAAGTTTTTAATACAGAAGATGCTCTTGTAAGACCAATAATTGTAAATGGAACACACGCACTCACTTTATGTATACAAGGAATAGTCAGACCAGGAGATGAAATTCTATCTGTTACTGGAAGACCATATGATACTTTAGAAGGTGTTATAGGTATAAGAGAAGAAAAAGGTTCTTTAAAAGAATATGGTGTTACATATGATGATGTAGATTTTTTAGAAGATGGAAATTTGGATTTAGAAGGAATTAAAAGAAAAATAAATGATAAAACTAAACTTGTTATGATACAAAGGTCAAAAGGTTATTCTTGGAGAAAATCACTTTCAATTAGTGATATAAAGGAAGCCATTGATGTAATAAAATCTGTTAAACCAGAAGTTATAGTAATGGTTGATAACTGTTATGGTGAGTTTCTAGATACTAAAGAACCAACTGATGTTGGAGCAGATGTTATGGCTGGTTCTCTAATAAAAAATCCTGGAGGTGGACTTGCATTAACAGGAGGGTATATAGCTGGTAGAAAAGATTTAATTGAACTTATATCATATAGAATGACTTCTCCTGGAATAGGTAAAGAATGTGGTCTTACCTTTGGAACTACTAGAAATGTTCTTCAAGGATTTTTTCTAGCACCATATGTAGTATCTCAAGCTGTAATGGGCGCTATATTTTGTTCAAGAGCTTTTGAAAAATTAGGATATGATGTATTGCCAAAATATGATGATTTAAGAAGTGATATTATTCAGTGTGTTAGACTTAATAGTGGTGATGAAGTCATAAGTTTTTGTCAAGGAATACAAGAAGCTGCTCCAGTTGATTCTTATGTTAAACCTGTGCCTTGGGATATGCCTGGATATGAAAGTGAAGTTATAATGGCAGCAGGAGCATTTATACAAGGTTCTTCCATAGAATTAAGTGCAGATGCTCCAATAAGACCTCCTTACAATGTTTATTTCCAAGGAGGGCTTACATTTGACCATTCTAAAATGGGTACTTTAAAAGCAATTGAATTTATAAAAAAACTAAAAAAGTAAGCATATTTTTCTTTTAAAAGGTCAAAATATTTACTAGTATATTATGATGAGAATTGAAGGGTGATAATTATGAAAGAACAAATTAAAGAAAAAGTAAGTTCCCTACAAGATGAAATGATTTCTTCAATACAAGAAAGTGTAAAAATACCTAGTGTTATATCTGAGCCAACTGAAAATTTCCCATTTGGGGAAAATATAGATAAGGCTTTAAGAGGTATTTTAGACTTATGTAAATCTTTAGGGTTTAAAACAGTATATAAAGATGGATATTATGGCTATGCAGAAATAGGACAAGGTGAAAAAATGATAGGTATACTTGGTCATGTTGATGTAGTTCCAGAAGGTGACTTAGAAAGCTGGAATTATCCTCCATTTGAAGGTGTTTTAGAAGATGGTAAATTATATGGAAGAGGAACACAAGATGATAAGGGACCTACAATATCAGCAATTTATGCAGTAAAAGCTCTTATGGATTTAAATATAGATTTAAATAAGAGAATAAGATTTATTTTTGGAGCTGATGAAGAAAATCTTTGGAGATGTATAAATAAATACAAAGAAAATAATGAAGACGTACCAGACTATGGATTTACTCCTGATTCTAGATTCCCAATAACAAATGCAGAAAAAGGTCTTTTACAAGTTCATTTAACATGTGATAGTAAAAGTGATATAGAATTATCAGTTGGGAAGGCTTTAAATGCAGTTCCAGGAAAAGCAGTTTATATTGGAAAATATTCTGATGAGTTAAAAAAAGAATTAGATAAATTAGGTTTTGAATACACTGTTGAAGGAAATAAAATATGTATAATAGGAAAAAGTGTTCATTCAGCAGCCAGTGATACTGGTATAAATGCAGTAGCTAGACTTTGTATAGCTCTTAATAATATAGGGATAGATTCTAATATAATTAAGTTTTTAGCAGAAGTTATTGGTGAAGATGCTAATGGAAACAATATAGTTCCTAATTGCAAGGATGATGTGTCAGGAAAATTAACAGTAAATATAGGTAAAGTAACTATCGATAGTAAAAAAGAATTTGCTGGAATTGATGTAAGAATTCCTGTAACATATAAAAAAGATGACTTTGTAAAAGAACTAAAGAAAATAACAGATAAATATAATTTAGATTATAAAGAATATGATTTCTTGGATTCAATTTATGTTCCAGAAGATACACTTCTTGTTAAAACATTGAGAAAAGTATATGAAGAGGAAACTGGTCTTGATGGAACACCTCTTTCATCTGGAGGAGCAACTTATGCAAGAGCTTTAGACAATTGTGTTGCCTTTGGAGCTATTTTCCCAGGGAAACCAGAAACAGAGCATCAAGCTAATGAACATTTGATAGTAGAAGATATTGTAAAAGCTGCTCAAATATATGCTCTTTCTATTTATGAATTATTAAAGATTTAAATATAAATATAAAGCTGTCTTGTAATAGGATTTTTTCTAGTAAAAGACAGCTTTATTATTGTATTATTAAATAGGTTAATAAGATAAATATTTAATAGATATAAAAAATAATAGTAATGTTTATATAGGAGGAATTATATGAAAATAGCTATATTTTTGGGAGCAGGAGCATCAGCTGCAGAAAATTTACCTATTCAAAATGAATTATTTAGTGAATACTTTAAGAAATTAAAACCTAAAAATTATGATACTGATATGAATAGAGAATTGTATGCTTTTTTTAAACAAATGTTTAATATTGATATAAGAAAAGATAATCTAGATAATGCAAATTTTCCAACATTTGAAGAAGTTTTAGGGCTTTTAGATTTAGCAGAACAAAGAAGAGAAGGATTTAGAAATTTTGGACTTGAAAATTTAAATAATAGGAGTGATAGTATACGTTTTTTAAGACAGTATTTAATACTGTTGATGGCTGAAGCAATCCATAACACACCTAGAACAGATAATAAATATCACAAACTTCTAGTTGAAAATCTTTTACAAGATGATTTACTCCTTGATACAACTTTTATTAGTGCAAATTATGATATACATATAGACAATACAGTTACTGGTTTAAGAGATAAAAATAATTTGCCTATTATGCTTGATTATGGTGTAGAATTTACTAATTTTAAGGAAGAATTAAACTGGAGAAAACCGAAAGAACCATTAATTAAACTCTATAAGATACATGGTTCATTGAACTGGCTTTACTGTCCCATTTGTAACAGTTTAACTCTTACACCACATGAAGGTGGTGTTATGAAACTAATTGAAAACAGTTCAGAGACAAAATGTCTAGAATGCAATGAATTGACAGAACCTATTATAGTTCCACCAACATATTTTAAGAATATGTCAAATATATTTTTAAGTAATGTCTGGAATGAAACAGAAAAAACTTTAAGAGATACTGACCTTTTAATATTTTGTGGATATTCATTTCCTGAAGCTGATATGCATATAAAATATATGTTAAAAAGAGTTCAGACAAATCGAAAAAAAGCCCCACTTAAAATAATGGTTTTTAACAATCATTCACAAAAACAAAGGATTACTTTAAAGAAAGAAGAAAGAAGATATAAACGTTTTTTGGGAGAAGATATTATATTTACTGATAATTCTTTTCAAGATTTTTCTATGAATCCATTAAATTTTATAAAAAGTATATATTAATTTGGCAATAATAGGATAAAATCCAATAGAAATAAAGTGAATTTAGGTATATAATAGAAAATAAAACATAGGGGGTATAAAAATGAAGGTTTTTGATTTAACTCATGTGACACATAATGATATGCCTGTATATGCAGAGCCTAATAGACCAGATATAAAAAAAGTAGCTATTATTGAAGAAAATGGATATCAAGAAACATTAATCAGTGTATTTTCTCACAATGGAACTCATATGGATTCGCCAAAACATATGTATACTAAAGGGGAATCCTTAGATACATTGGATATAGAAAATTTTGTTGGTCAGGCTTATGTATTAGAACTTGAGCAAGGAAGCAAAAATATAGAATTGGAATATCTAAAAAAATATGAAGATGAGATAAAAAGTAGTGAGTTTATAATATTTAAATCAGGCTGGTCAAAGTTTTGGGATAAAAAACAATATTATGTAGGTTATCCTACTTTAACAGAAGAGGCTGCACACTATATAGCTGATAGTAATATAAAAGGAATAGGGATTGATATGTTGTCAGTAGATAGATATGATACGTTATCGTTTGAAGTGCATCATATTTTATTTGAAAAAGGTAAAATAATAATAGAGAATCTTACCAATTTAGAAGCTGTGCCAGAAAGATTTTTATTTATAGCAGCTCCATTTAAGTATAATGATGCTGATGGTGCTCCAGTAAGAGCAATAGCCATAATAGAATAATATTTTACTATAAAATAAAGTGACATAGTTGTAATATACAAAGTATTAAAGGAGATTATAGTATGATGAGTGATTTAAAAGATAAAATGACAGAATTATCAGATGAAAATGAATTAAATTTAAATGAAACTAAAATATACAATGTATTAGATAAATTAAATATTAAATATGAGGTAGTAGAACATGAAGCTGTATATACAGCAGAACAGTTAGTAATTTTAAATGATATAACAAAAGGATGTCAGTGTAAAAATTTATTTTTAAGAAATGCTAAAGGAAATAAATACTATCTAATTGTAGTTAGAGGGGATAAACATGTTGATTTAAATTCAGTTAAAGAAAAAATAGGAAGTTCTAGGTTATCATTTGCTTCGCCTGAAAGATTATACAATGTACTTAAACTTCTTCCTGGAAGTGTAAATCCTTTTTCATTGGTAAATGATACAGAAAGAAAAGTAGAGCTTTACATAGATGAGGATGTAATTAAAGAAGAGTATTTAAATTTTCATCCGAATATAAATACTAAAACTGTAAACATATCTAGAAAGGGCTTTGAAGAATTTTTGGAATATTTAAAATATCCAATACAAAGTATTGATGTTTAAGTTTTGATAATGGGAGCAAATTTTAATTAGCTAATCGAGGGGAGAAAAAATGTTTGGAGTAATAGCAAATAGTCTAGCAATTGCAGGAGGATGTATAGTAGGTCTTATAATCAAAGGAGGATTACCTCAAAGAGTAAGTGATACTATAATGAATGGAATTGCATTATGTGTATTATATATAGGGATATCAGGAGCACTAGAAGGAAAAAATACACTAGTAACGATAATATCTATAGCTTTAGGGGCTTTAATAGGAGAATTAATAGATATTGATAAATGGGTAAATAAATTAGGGGCATTTTTACAGAGTAGATTTTCTAAAGGCAACAAAAAAGATTCTATTGCTGAAGGTTTTATATCATCTAGTTTGTTGTTTTGTATAGGGGCTATGGCAGTAGTTGGTTCATTAGAAAGTGGACTTACAGGAAGCCATGATACTCTATTTGTAAAATCAGTAATAGATGGGATAGCTTCTATTATATTTACGGCTTCTTTAGGTATAGGTGTAATGTTTTCTGCTGTATCTGTATTTTTATATGAAGGTATTATATGTTTAGGGGCATCATTCTTAAATGGATTTTTAAGTGACCCTGTAGTTACAGAAATGACAGCTGCAGGAAGTTTATTAATTATAGGTCTTGGTTTAAATGTACTTAAGCTAACAAATATAAAGGTAGCAAATCTTTTGCCAGCTATATTTATGCCAATATTATTTGGTGTGTTTGGATTAATCTAGAAATTAAAAACTTAAAGTTTGTCTAAAGTTTTTAAAAACTTTAGACAAATTTTTTATTTAGAAGGAAAATGGCTTTTATCATCAAATTAATAATTATAGTAGAAATAAGTTTAATATTATGATTATAAAGTTTATATTAAATTTATTTTATTGATGAAACTAATGGGGGAGGTTAAAACTCAATGATTACATTTGATGTAAATGGAGCTATTATCAGGTTTGATGATACAAAAAATAATTATAATAAGATAAGAAAAATTTTTAAATTGTATGCTTTAGAAATTTCTAAAAACTTTGAGAGAGATTGTTTAAATAATTTTCAAAATCTAAAACAAATATCAGATAGAGGTCTAAATCTAGGAGAAAAATATATAGAGGAATCTTTTAAGAAAGGAATCGAGACTATAGTGAGTTTTGGAATTATAACTATAGATATTGATACCTTTAAAAGTGTTTATTGTGAAAAATATTTAGATTTTAAAAGGCTTTTTAATAACTTAAATAAAACTTTTATTATACCAAATAAGAATAAAAAAAATAATTATGCAAATTTTTTAGAAATCGAATCTACAGTAAAAAAAATGAGTAATTATTTGTATAATGATTGTTTCAAAATTCATTATGCTGTTATAGATGCTCTTATAGAAAATAGAGTCAGTGAAGTCCATTCTTATATTGATGAAGAATCTATAAAAAAATCTAATGCCTTATTTAATAATTATAAAGATGGTTTTATTGGAAAAGCAGATGAGTGTAAGGTTGTAAAACAAATAATAACATTAAATCCATATAGAGAAGACGTATACGAATTTTTGGTAAAAGAGGATGGTGATTTTAGTAAAGAGATTGAAAGATTAACTGAGTTTTTAGGATATGATATAAAAGAATATAAGGCTTCCTTAATGGATCTTTATATAAATGAACTAGTAGAGAGCGATGAAAGTGATGCTGAAAATGCAAGAGAGAAGATTGAAAAGTATGCTAAGTATATTGGATGTAGTGATGAAAATCTATATATAGCAAGAGTTAATGCCATATACACTTTTGCCAATGCATAAATTTTATATAATCTGTAAATAAAAAAATATATGATTGTACTAAAATTTTAAATAAAAAATACTTGTTAAGCTTACTAAAAAATAATTTATATTTTCTAGATAAAAACCATTCCTTTAAAGGTGTGGTTTTTTATTTTTTCAGCTATATTCTATCTAACTTCTTAAAGAAAATTTCTATGGTATTTTATTAATCATAAAGATTATATTTAAATTTCACTTTTTTTATCATCCAATATAAGTAAAATTTTAAGTTAAAAATGGTTCATATTGTTAAGAGAATTTGAATTAAATAAAAAAGACAATATATTGACTAAATTGATTTGAATTGATATAATAAAATAGTCAACATAATGTCGTATATTTGAATTATTAATAGTCTACTAAAGAAATTTATTTCAAATATATATAACTCATGAACACTAATTATTATATGGAGGAATCAATTATGAAAGTAAATGTGTACGATGTAGAATCACTTGTAGATGATAAAATTAAAGTTATAGTTTCAGACTTAATTCCAAATAGTAAATTAAGAGTATCTATGAAAATGGAATTTCCATGGTGTAAAGGAGAGGAATTTTCATCTTATGGAGTATTTTATTCAAATGAAAAAGGAGAAGTGAATTTAGATTCAGTGGAACCTTTAGAAGGGTCTTATAAAACGGCTGACTGCATGGGGTTAATTTATTCCCTGAAAAAATCGAAAACTGAAGGTAAAAATTTTGCAGAAAATATATCTATTGATAAACCAATAATCATGAATATGATATTTGAATCTGATATTGAAAGAAAAGAGGTTAGGTTGAAGAGATTGTTTAAAACAGAAGATATTATCACAAAAGACATATCAGATGAATTTATAGGAAAATTATTTTATAAACAAAATTCTAGTAATAAAACAATTTTAGTTTTAGGTGGTTCTGATGGAAATTTAGATGCTTTAGAACTTTTAGCAGCTCCACTTGCATCTAGAGGATTCAATGTACTAACAGTTGCTTATTTTGATTTAGAAGGATTGCCAAGTAAATTAGAAGAAGTACCATTAGAATACTTTGAAAACGTATTTAAATGGATTAGTGAAAATGAAATCACTAATACTAAAGAACTATTTGTACATGGAACATCAAAAGGTGGCGAATTAGCACTTTTACTTGCTTCAAGATATAAGCAAATTAAAAAAGTAGTAGTATCACAGCCTCATGCGTATTGTTTTCAAGCACTTGATGGACAGATGAATGGAAAAGATACTTCATCATGGTCATATAAAGGTAAGCCACTTCCATATATCAAAGTCGACAATAATATATTTTTTGAAGACCAGAAAAAAGATATAGAAAAAGGAATCCCATTTGGATTTGCCAGTACCTATAAGAAAAGCATTGTAAGGGCAGACAATAAAGAAGAAGCTAGAATAAAAGTAGAAAATTCTGAAGCTGATATTCTTATGATTTCTGGAAAAGAAGATAATATTTGGAATAGTTATGATGGTTGTGTAGAAATCATGGAAAAACTTAAAAAAAATAACTACCAATATAATGTGGAACTATTAACATATGATAAGATGGGACATCCTTTACCAATTCCATATATTGTGCCTCTAAAGGAAACTTTATTTGTGAATATGGATGGAGGAATATTTTCTTCAGGAGGAACTGTAGAAGGTAATGCAAAAGGACAGTTTGAATCATGGAAAAGAACTATTGAATTTTATAAAGAACCTTTATCAATTGATATAAAAAAATAAAAATGACTATATTTTTCTATATATGCACAAAATCTATCAATTTTACAACTTTAATTTATTGTTTATGTAATTTGTATGTTATATACTAGTTTTAACAAGATTGATAATTTATAAACAATTATAAGAGTTATTGAAAGGTGGAGTGAAATTATGGAAAGACTCACTAGAAGTGAACAGCCTCATATAAAATTTGGAATGTTTAAGATACGAATTCCATTTATACATTACAGATTTGAGAAACCAGAAGCTATTCAAGGCATAATATCAAGTATGACAAGCTTAGGAACTATTGGACTTAGCACGCAAATATTAGGATTACCATATGAAGTCGCATGGAGTATGGCTATCATTAACTCAATATTGTACTGCTTACATGTTTTTATGGGAGACCCAGTAGTTCCTGGCTGGATTACAGCTTCTATAACTCTTACAACTGCATATTTGTTAAAGTTCAATATTGGTATTGAAAGAATACAAGCATTAACAGCTTTACAAATAGATTTAGGAATTATATTTATTTTAATGGGAATAACAGGTATAGCTGGAAAACTAGTAAATAGAATCCCAAATTCCATCAAAGGTGGGATACTTATGGGAGTTGGTATATCAACTGTAATATCAGAATTTAGTCCTAAAGGCAGATTTGAATCTTATCCAATATCTATAACAGTAGGGATTTTAGTTGCTTGTTTTGTAATGTTTTCTGAAAAATTTGATGCTCTAAAAATAAAGAATAAGTTTTTGTTTCGATTAGGTCAATATGGCGTGGTTCCAGCTATTTTAGTGAGTTTAATTATAGGAATATTTAGTAAAGAAATAGGAATTCCTAGCTTTAATTTTGAAAATATTATTTATATAATGGATTTTCAAAAACTAATAGATACAGTATCTCCTTTTGGAATAGGTTTTCCAAGTGTAATATTATTTATACAAGGATTGCCAATGGCTTTCATGATATACATAATTGCGTTTGGTGATTTTATAACAGGTGAAAATTTAGTTCTTTCTGAAAGTAAAAACAGAACAGATGAGTATATTGATTTTAATTCCAATAGGTCTAATGTTATAAGTGGAATAAGAAATATTGCTATGGCAGTTATTTCTCCATATATAGCTATGTGTGGTCCATTGGCGGCAACTCTTACTGGAAGTGTTGCTCAAAGATATAAGGTCGGAAAGGAAGCAATGCAGTCTATTTTTAGTGGTATGGGTACGTTAGTATGGGTTTCAGCTATTTTTATTTGCTTTTATCCAATTGCACAAATAGCTACTCCTCTTATACCATTAGCATTATCAGTGACACTTCTAGTTCAAGGTTATTTATGTACTAAACTATCAATGGAACTATGTGATACTGGCGTAGAGAGAGGTTTAATTGGGCTGATGGGTGGTGTAATTGCTGCTAAAGGTGGAACATGGGGTCTTGTAGTAGGCTTTATACTTTATTTTGTGCTAATAGATTCTAAAAAGAGAAGAGAAAATGATAGTAATTCATCAGAAGATTATGTATATGAAATATCAGATAAAAAGAAAACTATTTAAAATAAAAAATGAGTTGCAATTGTCTATTAATTGATTAATTGCAACTCATTTTTTATTTATTAACCCCAGGAATGACAAAAAAATGCAAAATTTTTTCTTGACATAATTTTTTTGATATATAATAATTGTTATACAACACATGTGTTTTATAAAATTTTAATGGAGAAGTGAACTTATATGCCACCTAAAGCAAAAATAACGAAAGAAATGATTTTGAATATTGTCTTGGATATTACAAGAGAAACAGGATTTGAAACTGTAAATGCAAGGAGTATTGCAAGTAAATTACAATGTTCTACTCGACCAATTTTTACTTGTTATGAAAACATGGATGAATTAAAATCTGAATTTCTTGCTTTTGCATACGAATACTATAATCAGTATGTTATTAATTATCATAACTCTGAAAATGTCAGTCACTATTTATTACTTCCACTTTCATACATTGAATTTGCTCAAGAAGAAACACATTTATTTAAGTTGCTATTTATAAACGATTTAGATTTGATGATGGAAGAGGCAAATGATTTTTATAAAGAAATTGATAATGAAAAAAAGGCAAGGCTTTTTTCGGAAAGCATTGGAATAGAGTTAGAATGTGCAAAAGTCATATTTTTAGATTTATTTCTTTATACTCATGGCATAGCTGTCTTAACAGCAACAAAAAAAATAACATTAGATAGAAATAGTGCTGAAAAAATGTTAAAAAATATATTATCAGCTTTTATAAGACAAGAAAAAACGGATTGGAATTTATCTATTTGATGTTTACTAACTAATACAGAAGGGGGTGCAATATGAAAACAAACCAATACTTAATTGATTTTTACAATAATTACGACGAAGATAGTCGGTTGGCATTAAAGCATGGAACAGTTGAATTCCTAACTACTATGCATTACATTGAGAAGTACATAAAACCTGGCGACCGTGTGCTTGAAATTGGTGCTGCAACTGGTCGCTATTCTCACACGCTGGCACGTCAGGGATATGACGTCGATGCAGTGGAATTGGTCGAACATAACATAGAAGTTTTCCGTAAAAATATTCAATCAAATGAAAATATAACTATTACTCAAGGTAATGCTATGGATTTATCTGTTTTCCCAGATAATGAATATGACATTACATTGTTGTTAGGTCCGTTGTATCATCTTTATAACAAAGAGGATAAGCAACAAGCTCTACATGAGGCTATTCGTGTAACAAAACATGGGGGTGTGATTTTTGCTGCATATGTTATATCTGATGGCTGTCTTATTGATGAAGGGTTCAACCGAGGAAATATCAATGTAGCTGAATATATTGAAAAGGGCTTGATTGACCCACAGACATTTGCTACCAAGTCAGAGCCAAATGATTTGTTTGAACTTGTCCGTAAAGAAAACATTGACGATTTGATGTCTGTCTTTCCTGTAACAAGACTGCATTACGTCGCATCAGACGGTTTAGCCCTATGTATGCATGAAGCAGTAGATGCTATGGATGATGACGCATTTGAGTTATATTTGAAGTATCACTTTGCTACTTGTGAACGCGAAGATTTAATAGGCGTTACGAGTCATTCGATTGATATATTCAGAAGATAAACAATAGAAGGTAAAAAAACAAACAGAGGGTCGTAAAATCAAAGTTTTCTGACCCTCCGAATTTTGAAAATCTATGTTGAGTGTAGTATAAAAGTAGCTATTTTTATATCTATTCTTATTGAGAGCGTAAACGTTCTGTAAGGGATTGTTTTTCTAGATTTCTTATAAGTAATTCAATTATTAATATTTGTATGCATATTAACACAAATGAAAAAATTAAAATAGAAAAGATAGAAAAATTGAAATTAATGAAGTCTAATCTAATAACATCTTTTATAAAAAAGCAGAGTAATTTTGAACCACAATAACCCAATATAATCGATACAAATATAGCTTTAATACTCAAATTCAAACCTTCTCGATAGAGCATTTTGTGCAACTGTTTTTTTGTCATTCCAACTGCCTGAAGCAAGGCAAACTCTTTTTTTCTAATTAATACACTATTTACAAGAATATTTGTCATATTAAGGATACCAAAACAGGAAATTAAGCCAACAAATACATATGCAGCTATAATCATATACTTAAAAGCTCTAGTTAGCATTTTATAATCATTATCATATGAATAAAGGATTAAATTTGAATTATTTTGAATAATATTTAATAGTTTTTCTTCAACTTCTTTTGAATACTTTTTATCAGATAAAATTGAAAAATGTAAATTTGTATTATATGGTGTTATTTTATCTAAAGCCTTATCTGAAGTAAAGAACATACATCCTGTATTGGAATTATCGATTATTCCAACTATTTTCATTTGTCTTTTGATGATGTCATTTCCACTAAATATGTTAAATGTAATTGTACTTCCAATTTTCAAATCAATTCCATAAGATTTTGTTTTATATTTATTTACAATTAAGCTGTTTGAATCCAATTGATTATAGTCAATTTTTCCATTTACAATATACTTTTGGAATGATTTTGCAAGCTCTGGTGTGATACCTTCAATCAATGTTGTAACTTTACTTCCATCTTCATCTTTAATTGAAGGGTCTATAACTTCACATTTAATTCCTTTAGATTCAATTACCTTTTGTACTCCATAAATTGAATTGATTTCATTTTTAAGAGTGTTTGTAAATGGATTATTTTGCTGAATTTGTGTAATGCGTTCATACAAATTGTCAATTTTATTTCCAATAATATAATTTTCATTATAAACGAATGTCTGAGACATCTGTTTATTAAAATCTATAGAATTAGCAAGACTAGCAATTGAAATAAATAATATTCCACTAATACTCAATGAAATTAATGCTATTAAATTTTTCTTTCTATTTACCTCAATATTTTTTAGTGCTAAATTTTTAATATTTATATGATTAAGTGTTTTAATTTTATTTCTAAATTTAATTTCTGCATATTGCATAGCTTCAATAGCAGAAGTTTTAGAAATAATTCTAGCTGGTTTATTTAAAGAAATTCTTACAGTCAAAAATATTACTATTAATAATACTACAATAATAAATAAGTCAGTAGTCATTTGCCATGCTAAAGGTTGAATTATATATGTAATTATGCAGGAAGATATAATGCCTATTGGAATAAAAATAATAGATAAAATATTTCCTTGTAGGTAAATAATCTTTCTTAATTGCAAAGAAGTCATACCAAGTGCTTTCAATTTTGCATACATTTGAACCGAATTAACAACTGAAATATAAAAAATACTATAAATAACAAATAAACTAGAAAAAAGAATAATTACTCCTACTATTAAAACTGTAATAACTTGTTCACTATCAATTAAATTTGATTCAATATAATTATCATTTAAATATATATTATGTTTTTTAATATTTAAAGAGGAACCAATTTCATTTAATTGAGTCTTAATTGAAGTAGGGGATTTTTCTAAATTTTCTTTTGATAATCTAACTAATACATCTACAGTATTTGGAGTTGCTTCATCAAAATTATTGCTTTTGATTTGTAAAGGTGTAGAAGCTACATTCTTTAGATAATCATTGGAAACAACTGTATAGTATTGCTTAGCATTATCTTGATAATAATTTTCTACAAATCCAACAATAATAAAATTACTTTGTATTTCTTTGTTAGTAATATTATCACGATATTTTAATGTAATACTATCTCCAAGGTCTTTATTTAAACCAAGTTCATGCAGATATTTTTCTGAAATAGCAATTTCATATTTATTTGTTGGGATAGTTCCTTTTAGTAGTTTAAAATTTAGAAGCTCAATTGCAGTCTTATCTGCATATATCATTGACATCCTATAATCTGATTTTATCTCATTACCAAGTAACTTATAAACTCCTACACTACTAAAGTTTTTATTTTGCTGTAATATATTTTTTGATTTTTCATTTACAGATTGATATCTCGCATGATAGGGAGATGCATTAATTAAATCCATAGAACCATTATATGAAACTAAAGCAGTCGTTAATAATAAACATGTAGAAATCATTATAATAATACCTGAAAGAAAAAATTTAAGCTTATTAATTTTTAAATCATTCAATGCTATTTTTTTAATGAAAGCACCATTATTATTTTTAAACATATATTTCACCTCCTAGTTATCAATTTTTCCATCTTCAATACGAATAATTCTATCTGCTAATTGTGCAATTTCATTATTATGGGTAATCATTACAATTGTTTGGTTAAATTTCTCACTTGTCATTTTAAGTAAACCTAATACATCTGCACTTGTTTTACTGTCAAGATTACCTGTTGGTTCATCAGCAAGTATAATAGCAGGTTTCGTTACAAGTGCCCTTGCAATAGCAACACGTTGCTGTTGTCCTCCAGAAAGATTACCTGGAACATCATATAGTTTTTCATCTAGTGCTAGTAGACTTATAATTTCATTTATAAAGTCTTTGTCTAGTGTTTCACCATCCAATCCAATTGGCAAAATGATATTTTCATATACATTAAGTAAGGGAACAAGATTATAATTTTGGAATATAAAACCTATGTTTCTACGTCGAAAAATTGTAAGTTGTTCATCATTCATAGTTGATAATTCTTTTCCTCTTATAATTACATTTCCGGATGTAGGATTGTCTAAACCGCCCATCATATTTAATAATGTAGATTTACCACTACCAGATGTACCTACAATAGAAATAAATTCACCTTTTTCAACAGATAGGCTCACACCATCAAGAGCTTTTGTAATGTTTGAATTTCTACCATAATATTTCTTTAAGTCTATTACTTGTAAAATACTCATCATAAGGACCTCCTTCGTATATTGTAAGTACAGTATATAATCAAAATGTTGCAGAATTATCACAAATAAAATATTTGAAAATTTATTTATTAGGCAAAAATATAGAAAAAGTAGAGCCTTTTCCAATTTTTGATGTAACTTTAATATATCCACCTTGAAGAGATATAATTTTTCTTGAGAGATATAGACCAATTCCAATACCATCTATATCATGTACATCTTCTTCACGATAGAATCTCTTAAAAATTTCTGCTTGGTGACTTTCCGATATGCCTTTTCCAGTATCAGTAATATCTATTTTAACATACATAACCCAGCATTCTGTAGATATATGTATTTTACCTTTAGGGCTTGTGTACTTCACTGCATTATCTAATATATTGAAAATAGCTTCAGAAGTCCATTTTTTATCATGACATATACATAAGTTTGAATCACAATCAACTGTAACTTCAATGTTCTTTTTTTCAGCATCAAATAAAATTCCACTAAGTGAAGTAGCAATTGTTTCATAAATCAAATTCTTCTTTTTAGATAATGTAATTATACCTGTTTCTAGTCTTGAAGTTTTTATCATAGACTGTATTAAAAATTCTAATTTATCTAATTGACCTTGCATATCCATCAAAAACTCATTTTGAATTTCCGTTTTAAGATTCTGATTTAATAGGGTAGTATTAATTATCTTTAAATTTGCAATAGGAGTTTTGATTTGATGAGATATATCAGAAACTAATTCTTGTAAATCAGCTTTTTCCATAGCAATATTATGACGACTTTCTTGAATGACTTCATACATTCTAATCATTCTATGATTAATACGCGACAAAAGAGTTTCTTCTTCAAAAGCAATTTCTAGATTATCTTCACTATTCATCATCTTATCTAAAGTTAAACATATCTCAGAGCAAAAGAGAGTTATTTTCTTATGAAGTAAGAGCATGATTAATAATATAAAACCACAGAATATTATTGTATATATTAATAATAGGGCAACTATTTTAAAATCATTAGTTATTATATAAATTCCTATATTGAATAGAATAGTTGTAAGAGCCATACTAACAGCAATTATTAAATAAATAGAATTAAAAGAAAATTTTTTAAAATTCATTTTTTTCACCTATCCACATGTATCCCATACCATATACTGTTTTAATATATTGAGAGTCATCTTTTTCAATTTTACTTCTAATTCTACTTATAACAGATGTCAAAGTATGTTCATCTACGAAATTAGCATCTATATCCCAAAGTTTTTCTAAAAGTATTTTTCTTGTTAGAATATTTTTGGGATTTTCAATAAATAGTTTTAAAGTACGATATTCTAGTGGCGTAAATACAATTTGATTGCCATTTATACATGCAGAGAGCTCAGAAAAGTTAATCTTGAGATGTCCATCATCATAGCAATCTTGTTTTGTTTTTGTTGTAATATGCTTTAAAAGTGCTCTTACTTTTTGTTTAAACACATTGATGTTAAATGGTTTTGTTATATAATCCAAAGCTCCAAGTTCATAACCTTTAATCATATCATAATCCATATCATTGGCAGTTAAAAAAATTATAGGGATATCATAATTTTCTTTAATTTTCTTGCATAAATCAAATCCGCTTTTATCTGGTAGATTAACATCTAAAATAATTAAATCAAATTTGTGTTTAGCAATAGATTCTAAAGCAGATATAGCTGTAAATTTTGAAATAACCATATATCTCTCTTCATTTAAGTTATATGATAGTGTTTTATTTAATATAGTATCATCTTCTACTACTAATATTTTTTCCATATATTCACTCCTTTTATTTTTAATATTCTATACAAAGTCAATTATAGACTCAAAATGTTGCTAAATTGTCATAAATAATATAAATTATTTATATAAATAAAATATTTAATAAATAATCTGCCCTAGAATTTATCATAGGACAGACTAATTATTAAATATATAAAATTATTTTAACCAAGATGGATTTCCAGGTACAAATATTCTTTTACCAAATTTTGAAGTATATTCATCCAAAGCCTTCTCAATAAGCTCATTATTGCCTTTAAAAGAGGTAGTGTTTTTTATAGTTTCAAGGTTTTGGCTAAATGGGCAAGCAGATATACACATACCACAGTCTGTGCCTAGATATCTCCATTTAATATAACATGTTTCATGTTCAATCACCCAATTATATTTTCCATCATCACCAATTTTAATATCATTAGAAAGTGAGTGAGAAGGGCAATTAAAAGAACATTTTTTACATACTTTGCAAAAGTCTTCAAGTCCAAAATCAACATATTCATCTTCTATAAGTGGAATGTCAGTAGTGACAACCCCTAGTCTAAGTCTAGAACCATAATCTTTATTTGTAAGTATTGCATTTCTCCCTATATCACCTAATCCAGCATCACGAGCTATAAAAACAGGCATTACTAGATAATTAGCATCCATATGATTTCTAGCATCATATCCTAGGTTTCTTATGTAGTAACTTAAAATCATACCGACAATAGATGCATCTACATAACATTTTGAAGTTTCTATAACTTCACATATCATTGGGGCTCTGTTTATCATTTCTTTATCCATTTCACATCCAAATACAATTGCATATTTATGAGATAGATTAACTTCTTCGCCGTAGTTTTCTTCATGCCTACCTCTATTTGTATAAATATGGTAGTCTTTTAATCTAGTTATACCAATCACAGAAGCTCCATATTGCTTTGCAAACCCTTTTATCTTTTTAGTCATTGACTTTGCATCTACATCTACTTTATTGTCACAAATTTTTCCTTCACATAGTGATTTTATATCAGATAAAAAGTCAAATGCACTACTTGCCATTGGAGAATTTATCTCATTATAAGTCATAGTTCCTTCACTACATAAATTTGGTCTACTTCTTATACTATCATCAACTTCTTTTTTTTCAGGATTTTTCTCATAATAGTCATTATAAGCAAAACCATTTTTTTTATAATTTGCTCTTGCAAACATAGTATTTCTTTCATCAACCCTTTTCAATTCTATTCCCCCTAGTAAAAGTATAATTAAATAATATAACCTTATCCTTACATAACTTAATTATATAAGAATAAGGTTATATTTTCAATTTAAGCGTCGTTAAATTAAATAATTTGTATTTATACAAGTTTTACAATATTTTTACATATAAATTATATTAATAATAAATAATAAAAAATTTAAGAATAAATATGATTTATTGTCTTTAAATGGAGTGTATTGACATATTGTAAAAAATCTTATTATAATAAATATACTAAGAATTAATACAAATTGATAAAGAAAGAAGTGAATTTATATGTCAAGAAATAAGCATTCTGATAAGATAAGAAGTCAGATATTAGAAGTTGCATGGCAAATATTTGAAGAAAGTGACTATGATGATGTAACCATGCAACAAGTCGTAGATACTCTTGATATATCTAAAGAATCTGTATACTATCATTTTAAAGATAAAGAAGTCCTGTTCGAAGAGATTATATCAAATATTTTAAAAGTAGAGATAGAAAATTTAAAGTTAATATTACATAATTCTGACTTTACGATTAGAGAAAAAATATCTGCGTTTATCTTATGTATATCTAGCTCAGAAATAAGAAAGAAATTGATTGATTATATGTGCTCTCAAAAAAAACCTACCTTCTTTATAAAGAGTATACGAGCATCTACGCTTGAAATGACTCCTTTATTATCTTGCTTAATAAAACAAGGTATTGAAGAAGGCGTTTTTAAAACTGATTATCCAGATGAAATGTCTGAAGTATTTATAATATTAATAAATATTTGGTTAGACCCAGTATTATTTAGTGAAAGTACAGAAAAACATTTCAAACGTATTGAATGTCTAGCTAATTTATTAAGTGCAAGTGGTGTACCTATTATAGCTGATAACGACTTAAAATTAATTAAAGCATTTTATAGAGAATGTTCTAAAGAAAAATAACCTATAAATAAGAAAAATAATCTATAAATAAAAAACTGTAATTAAATTTGAGAAAAAATAAATTTAATTACAGTTTTTTTAGTAAAATAAGTGTATCTATATATTTTTTAATAAGATAGAGCAAGAAAATACTATTTTACAAGTTTAAAAATAAAAATATAAGGAGGAGAAAATTTGAATTTATTAATTATTGAAGATGATACAAATTTAAATGAGGGTCTTTTTTATGCTTTTGAAAGTGAAGGATTTAATGTTTTAAAAGCTTATACAAAACAAGAAGGCTTACATGTATTTAATAATAAAAATATAGATTTTATAATTTTAGATTGTAACTTGCCAGATGGAAATGGATTTGATGTATGTAAGCAAATACGTGAAAAATCAGACATTCCAATTATAATGCTTACTGCAAGAGATTCAGAAATCGATGAGGTAACAGGATTAGAGATAGGGCTAGATGATTATATCACAAAACCATTTTCTCTATCTGTATTAAAAGCGAGAGTTAAAGTAGCAATAAGAAAAAAATCAAATAATAAAGTGATATATTCTAATGGAATAAAACTAGACCAAAATTCACTAAAAGTATATAAAAATGAAGTGGATTTGGAGCTTAGTGCTGTAGAATATAAGCTTATTAATTATTTAATTGAGAATAAAGGTCAAATATTATTAAAAGAACAAATTTTAAATCATATATGGGATAGTGAAGAAAATTATGTTGATGAGAATATTGTATCTGTAAATATAAGAAGACTTAGAATGAAGGTAGAAGATAATCCATCTAATCCAAAGTATATAAAAACAGCTTATGGAATGGGATATCTATGGAATGAGGTAGAATAATATGTTGGTCCTATTTTTTGCGATATGTATGATAATTATATCTATAATAACTATTAAAAAAAGTCAAAATACATGTGATGAATTGAGTCTAATGTTAAATCAATTATTGGAAGGTAAAGAAGTTTCTTATCCAGATACAAAAGATACAAGAGTATCAAAAATTTCTTATCAAGTAAAAAAAGTTAAAGATATGATAGAAATAGAAGTAGAGCAGTCAAAATCAGAAAAAGAAGCAATTAAAAGTTTAATTTCAAATATGTCACATCAATTAAAAACACCACTTTCAAATATTACCATTTACTGTGAACTTTTAGAAAATATGAATCTTCCTACATCAAAAAAAGTGGAGTTCTTACAAAAAATGAAAAATCAAACTTTTAAAATTGACTGGTTGTTAGAATCTCTATTTAAGATGACCAAATTAGAAGATGGAGTTATTAGATTTGAAACAGAAGAATTGATGATTAAAGATACTATTGTTCAAAGTATCAGTACTGTTTTTAATAAAGCAGAATCTAAAAACATAAAAATAAATTTAGAAACATTTTCAGATATAAAGTTATTTCATAATAAGAAATGGACTATAGAGGCAATTGTAAATGTCTTAGAAAATGCAATAAAATATTCACCATCAGATAGTATAATTACTATTTCTGTAGAAAAAATGGAACTATATACTAAAATTATAATCAAAGATGAAGGAATAGGTATTGATAGTAAAGAATTGAACAATATTTTTAAACGATTTTATAGAAGTAAAAATGTTGAAAATCAAAATGGTACAGGAATTGGTCTATATCTTACAAGATTAATTTTAGAAAAGGAAAATGGAAATATTATAGTAGAATCTAAATTAGGAAGAGGAAGTTGTTTTAGTATCTTCTTACAAAATTGTAAGAGTTTAAATTAACTTTGTAGGATGGGTGTAATTATCGTCACTTACAATATCTTATAAGAACTTATACTTTAAGTTATGTTGAAAGGAGAAATAAAATGAGTATATTAGTGACGAATCATTTAGTAAAACATTATGGAGAAGATGAAAACAAGGTCAATGCTCTAAATGGAGTAAGCATAGAAATTGAACAGGCTACATTTACTGCTATAGTTGGAACTTCTGGGTCTGGTAAAAGTACATTATTAAACATTATAGGTGGGTTGGATAACCCTTCATCAGGAGATGTAATAATTAAAGGGAAAAACATATCTAAACTAAGAAAAAAGGATTTGACTGTATTTAGAAGAAGGAATATAGGTTTTATATTTCAAAATTACAGTTTAATACCAGTATTAAATGTCTATGATAATATTGCTCTTCCTGTTGCATTAGATAAAGGAAGTTATGTGGACCATGATTATATTGAAATGTTAATGAATACATTAGGAATTTGGGATAAGCGTCTAAAATTTCCAAGTGAACTTTCTGGTGGACAACAACAGAGAGTAGCAATTGCTAGAGCCTTATCAAATAAACCTGCACTTATACTAGCTGATGAACCAACAGGAAACCTTGATAGTAAGACCACAATGGAAGTAGTATGTTTATTAAAAGAAAGTAGTGCAAAATTTCACCAAACAATACTTATGGTAACACATAATGAAAATATAGCACAAATATGCGATTCTATTATACATATTGAAGATGGAATTGTAGTAAATAATGGCGGTGAAATACTATGATATCTTTAATGAAGTTTGCAATTCAATATATTAAACATTATAAAAAACAATCTATATCTATAATTTTAAGTATCGTACTATCAGTAGCCTTATTAACAGGAATTGGTTCTCTAGTACATAGTGCAAATAAAAGTAGAATTGAGAAAATAAGAGAAGATAATGGAGATTATCATTTTTATTTTAAGGTAGATAATAAACAACTACAAAAAATTAAGAAAAACAAAAAATCAAATGAATACACTGTAAACAGACTTGGTATAACAAATACTAAAGGTTCTATAGATGAACCTTTCATTATGAAGTTTTTAAATGTGGATTCATCTTATTTAGATATGACAGGTAGAAAATTATTAAAAGGAAAGCTTCCTAGCAAAGAAGGAGAAATAGCGCTTGATACCTATTCATTAAATAATTTAAATCTAAAAGAGAAAATTGGAACGGAGATAAAATTAGACGGAAAAACTTATAAGTTATGTGGGATTTTATCTAATCTTTTAAATCCAGAAACTACTTTGGAGGGCTTTGTAGATAGTTCTACATTTTCTGAAGAAAATGGTAATTATATGGTTTATGTAAAATTTGATGAAAATAAAAATATAAAAAAACAAAGTTCTAGATTTATGAGAGAATTTAATATATCGAAAAAAAGTTCCCATGTAAACTGGAATTTATCAAGTGAATTTGGTGTAAAACCTCCAATAACTTTTGAAAGATATAGTATATTTCAATTCTTAAATTCTTTAAAGTTAAATACAAATGCAATTATTTTAATTATTGGAATATTTAGTGCAGCAGCAGTATATAGTATTTTCCATGTTTCTATACTTCAAAGAGTATCACAATATGGCGTTTTAGAAGTGTTAGGTGCTAATAATAACCAACTTTTACTACTATTGTTTTTAGAATTATTTTTACTTTTCATAGTAGGTTTTCCTATAGGGTGTATTTTAGGAATAGGAGTAGCTTCAACAATACATCAACAATTTCCTCATATATTCTTAGGTAGCGATATTATTTCAGGGTCATTTTTTATAAGTGATAAATCTATTTACTTAGGATTTTTATTCTTAGCATTATTGTTAATTTTAATCACTATACAAGTTGTATATAAACTAAACAAATATTCTAGTATTGAGTCAATGAAAAATTTTGAAGTTACTAATAAACAAAATAGAGATATAAAAAGCATAAAGTTTTCTAACATGACAGCAGTATTATCTCATAAATATATGACTCAAAAAAAAGGAATGTTTATAGGAATTTTGTGTTCATTAGCTCTTGGGGGAATTATTTTTCTATGTTCTAGCTATTCTATACAACTTACCAGAAATAATAATGAACTTACAATGAAAGCCGATGATGGTTTAAATTCTGACTATCAAATAGCTATGCAAACAACTGATTTTGATGTAGGAATACCAAAAGATAAAATTTCAAAACTAAACGAAGTAGAAGGAGTATCAAGTATTTACCCAGTAAGGTATTTTTTGGGAGGTATACACATTAGAGATGAGCAATTACTTTGGAAAAATTTCTTTAAACCTCTTGAAAAAGATTACAGAATAAAGAATTTTTTCAATGGAATTTGCACTAAACAAAGTGATGGGGGACATCTCTTAAAGACAAATATCTATGGATATAATGCTGATATGTTAAAAGGATTAAATCCTTATATTATTGATGGAAAAATTGATAATTCTGACATGGTTAAAAACAACAAAGTGATTGTTAGACTTCCTATGGATGGTACTGGTATATATGGTGCAGTTGACGTAAAGCCAGGAGATACTATCAAAGTTAAAGTACCAAAAACAATGAAACCTACAGATGAGATTATTAAGTTTAAAGAAGAAGATAAAAATAATTATACAGTAAAAGAATTTGTAGTTGCTGCTACTATAAAACGTGTAATGGCAAATAATATATACTTTATTGGCGATTATGGTATGGATATAGTTATGACAAATAAACAAATGGAAAGTAATTTTAATATCATAAATTACAATATGGCCAGTATAAAAAAGATGAAAGAAAGCAATAGCATGGAAGTAGCTAAAGAAATAAAAAATGTTATACATAATATAAAACGATGTATTGTGACAGATTATACCATTGCTATTGAAAAAAATAATATTTATTTAAACCAGAAATTATTGTTTATATATGGGATTGTATTTGTACTTCTAAGCATAAGTTTGTTTCATATTATCAATACAGTGAGTTATTTAGTTTTTTCAAGAAGACATGAATTTGGAATTTTAAGAGCTATGGGAATCACAGATAATAAGTTCTTGATTATGATGATGAGGGAAGGTTTTTTATATGGATTATATGCAAGTATTATAATGGTAATTGGAAGTATTATTGGGCAATCCATGATTTATTTTATAGTAAAACGCGTATATTTATATATAAATCCAGTCTTTAATATAAGTATGTCTCTATACATGGGTATGATTATTTTAAATATTACTATTAGCATTATTGCAGTTATCATTCCAGTAAAACAAATATTAAAGAGTGATATTATTTCAGAAATAAATAGAGATTAAAATTTTTAATAACGATTAATAAATTAAACTATGTAAATATTAAATAACCTCTTAATTGATATACAGTAAAGTTATATCAGTTAAGAGGTTTATATTAGTTTTTAATCTAAATAAATTATATAAAATGCCTTAAAATATATTATTTTGTATAGTTATCAAAATAACCTTGTATGTAAATAATAGGAGTACCTTTATCTCCACTTCCAGAAGTTAAATCTGCTAAAGAACCTATAAGGTCTGTAAGTCTTCTTGGAGTAGTACCTTGAGAAACCATATTTCCTGTTAAATCATCAGATTTATTATCTTTTTCAACTATGTATTTTGAAATTGCTTCTTTTAACTCATCTCCAGATAAGTCAGCAAAGTCATTATCAGCTAAATATTTTAATTTTACCTCATTTGGAGTACCTTCTAAGCCTTTTGTATAAGCAGGAGAAACTACTGGGTCAGCTAGCTCCCATATTTTTCCTACAGGGTCTTTGAAAGCTCCATCTCCATAAACCATTACTTCTACATTTTTACCTGTAATTTCTTTTATATTGCTTTGAATTTTATTTACGACTTCATCACAATTTATAGGGAATAATTTTACAGTTTCTTCTGTAGCTTTGTTTGAACCTAAAAGTCCATATTGGTCATTATATCCACTGCCATCTACACTTGATGTCATTATATCATCAAGAGAATATACTTTTTTAGCACCATTTTGATTTAAAATTCTCTTTGTTCTCTGTCTTGTATGTATATCACAAGTTAAAACACTTGTTGTGTAATTAAGTATAGTTTTTGGGTTATTAGCAAAAATTATTTCTACTTCTGCTCCACACTCTTTAATTAAATTTTTATAATAATCAACATAATCAACACCAGTAAATGTATGTTTATTATATCCAAATAGCTCTCTATATTTTTCTTCTGTTAACACATCTGACCAAGGGTTTATTCCTTTGTCATCAAGTTCATCAAGACTTATTAAGTGATTTCCAACCTCATCAGAAGGGTAGCTTAACATTAATACAACTTTTCTACATCCTTTTGCAATACCCTTTAGACATATTGCAAAACGATTTCTACTTAAAATTGGGAATATAACACCAACAGTATCATCCCCAAATTTATCTTTTACATCTTTTGCTATATTGTCAACATGAGCATAGTTTCCTTGTGCTCTAGCAACAACAGCTTCTGTAACAGCAATTACATCTTTGTCTCTAACTTCAAAGTTTTCATTCTTTGATGCATTTAAAACAGAATCAACAACTATTTTAACTAAGTCATCTCCTTGTCTTATAATAGGTGCTCTAACACCTCTTGAAACAGTTCCAACTAATCTATCCATTATTTAAAATCCTCCTAAAGAATTAATATTGTCATATTAGTACCATGTATATTATAATTCAAATATAATCATAAGTAAAATAAATAATACTAATATTTGATATAAGGAGTAGTTATGTATGAACGTAAAACTTGAATTATATAAAGTTTTCAATGCAGTTGTAAGTCATAAAAGCTTTTCTCTTGCTGCCAAAGAATTATTTATGTCACAGCCAGCTGTAAGCCAGTCAATTAAACAATTAGAAGAACAATTAGATACAATATTATTTTATAGAAATAATAAAGGTGTAAAGTTAACTCCAGAAGGGAAAATTTTAAGCGAACATGTTGCTACTGCATTAAACTTAATTGCATCAGGAGAAGATAGAATAAATAAATTTAAAAAATTGGAATATGGTTCATTAAAAATTGGAGTAGGAGATACAGCAGCACGTTTTTTTCTATTAAAGTATTTGGAAATTTTTCATAAGAAATACCCACATATCCATGTATCTACAATAAATAGAACTAGTAGAGAACTTATATCATTACTTAAAGATGGTAATATTGATATAGCAATCATAAATATGCCAATAGAAGATGAGACATTAAATATCGTCGAATGTATTGAGATACATGACATATTTGTATGTGCAAATGATTACATAGAATACAAAGGAAAACAAATATCTTTAGAAGAATTAAATTTGTTTCCTTTGATAATGTTAGAAAATAAAGCAAATTCAAGACTTTATGTAAATGAATATTTTTTATCAAAAGGTATAAAACTAAATCCAGATATAGAATTAGGTTCTCATGAATTACTTTTAGAATTTGCATATATAAATCTTGGAGTATCTTGTGTTATAGAAGAATTTAGCATAGATTACTTAAATAGTGGAAAATTATTTAAATTAGACATAAAAGAACCAATACCTAAGAGAAATATAGGTTATTGCCATTTAAAAAATATATCTCTATCACTAGCAACGAAAGAGTTTCTAAGTATGATATCTAATAATATGTAAATTTGTGTTTAGCAATTCTAAAATAAGTTTAATAAAAATAAATTAAAATGAGAAACACCTACATATACATGTATCTTACAATAAATAGAACTACTATAGAGCTTCTATTATTACTAACAATGTTTTAGATTTGAAAGATTTATAATAAGCTAATTATTATTAAAATTAGAAATAAGGTTAATTTGAGCACATTTATATAATTAATATCGTATTTTAAATATGAACAGTATATTAGATTAATGTATAAAGGAGGATTAGAAATGTCTGATTCTGAATATCCTCAAATGAAAACCTTAGAAACTAGAAGCTGTATACTAAGACCTGCATCATTAAATGATACTGAAGATTTTTTTGATTGTTATAAAAATAAAGTAGTAGTAAAACATTTACCATTTAGTGAGCATAAGTCTTTAGAAGATACAAGAAAATTTATAAAATCATTTTTTTTAAATCCATATAAAAAAGGAAAAATAGGTCACTTTGCAATAGTATACAAAAGAGATAATAAAGTTATTGGGAATATGGGATTTAATAATATAAATCCAAAAGCATTGGAAGCAGAAATAGGCATATGTATTAATCCAAATTATTGGGGGCATGATTTTGCTACTGAAATAACTAAAAGAGTAATACAATATGGATTTAGGGAGCTAAATCTAAATAAAATCATTGCGATAACCTATGAAGAAAATACAAATTCTACAAAATCATTAGATTTATTGGGCTTTAAATGTGTAGGAAAATATATCAAAAAAATTCATACTGGAAGCACAATAAAAAATGTCCCTTGTTATCAGTATGAATTAAAAAAATAATGAGTATTTAGTGTTCTAATAAGAGTTAGATAAAAACAATGCCAAAATCATATTATATCCACTAAAAAGGTTTAGTATATTAATATACTCACACTTTAATATAATATGATTTTGGCGTCTATAAGTTATTAAAAAATATATAAACAAAGTTATAAAATAACTTATTAATTAATTTTCTAAGTTTTTAAATCCTTCTCCAAGAACCTCATGTACATCCGTAACAATAACAAATGCAGTAGGGTCAGTCTTTTTAACTAATCTCTTAAGATAAAGTTCTTGTTTTTTAGAAACTACAACAAGTAGTACTTCTTTATTTTCTCTAGTATAACCACCTTTACCATCAAGAATAGTAAGACCTCTATCAAGTTCTTTTGTTATAGCTTGTCTTAAACTTTCAGGTTCTTCAGAAATAATAAAAAATGCTTTTGAATGATCAAATCCTTCCATTATCATGTCTGCTATTTTTATTAAGACACAAAGTGCTATCCCAGAGTAAAGGCCCGTTTCTATACTACGATTTACTATACCAGAAGATATAACGACCATTCCATCTAAACAAGACATAAATTTTGTAGCTTTTATCCCTGGAAACTTTTTACTAAGTATAAGTGCAATTAAATCTGTTCCTCCAGTAGAAGCATCTGATTTAAACATTATTCCTAAACCTATTCCAACCAAAATTCCTCCTGCAATAGCAGATAGTAGTAAGTCATCAGTTAATCTCAATTTTGACAGTGGGTCTGTCAATTGGACTATAGCAGAGAATACGACTGTCCCAAATAACGTTTTTAATGAATTTTTTGTACCCATAATTCTAAAGGCAAGTATTACTAATGGGACACCTATGATTAACATGATAGCTGATACTGGAAGTCCTGTAACTTTATTTAATACTAAAGATAGACCACTAAGCCCTCCAGGAGCAATTGTATGTGGTTTTAAAAACATATTTATACCAATACTCATTGATATACAACCAAAAAATAACCCAAGCATTTCAAGTAAAATTGGCGACTTTTGTTTTTTCATATAAACACCTCCATGAACTTGTCACAATTTAATATTATAACATATTTGACCAGTTTATATTATATAAAATTTCTTGACATAAGCAATTTCAAGTGTTTTATTATTCTTAATATTTGTAAAATATTTCTAAAATACATGATTTTCTGTCATTCTTCTAACACAATTATTTTTTAGTGGAAATTTTTTATATGTTATAATTTTTAATTCTTTTATTAAAGTATCCCCTATAAAAGTGGTTCTATGATATGCTTTTCTATTTTCATTAATATACACATATTATTTTGTATTCAGATTTAGATAGTTTGATAAGTAATTTTAAACTGTTTTATATATCGTCACTGTTTTGTATATTGTCATAGTGCTTTATTAAATAAAACAGATAACTTGATAATATGAAACTATACACATATAATTTAAGAAGTATCATATTTAAGAATATTTGCATTAAAAATAGTTAAAAAACACAAATATATAAGTTTAAGAAAAGAGTTGATTAAATGCGTAAGTCTGGATATAAGACAATATTTTACTCGTACATTATTTTTTTCTTAGTGCTTTTCTGTCTGGCTTTAACTGCAATAGGAATTTTATTATCACTTATTAATGTCCAACATCCAAATGGAAAAAGTATACGTAGTGACTGGCCTCAAAACTTTATGGAAAGTTTTACTGAGCAAATTATATTTATAAATAATAAACCACAAATAAAACAATCTGATATTCTTTCATATGAACAAGTACAGAAATATGCTTCTATCATGCTTAAGAATATAGAATATACAAATACACTTATTAACGATTTAAAGTTAACGTATCAATTAGAAAATGGTATGATTCCGTTGAATAAGTAAAATAGCAACTTGATAAGGTTTTTGAAAGAGTTAGCCATTGATATTTTGAATTATCCAGAATATGGAACTAATATAATTGAATTTGACAGTAACATTGACAATATTAAATTTACTTTTGATTCTACACTGCTAAAGCGTGCATTTAGTAATTTGATTATTAATGCTTTTGTGCATGGAAGTCAAGGTACCAAAGTTTCTTTGAATGTAATGGTAGATGATAAAATTAATATAACTGTTTTAGATAATGGAAATGGAAAAGGAATGACAGAGGAAGAAGTATCAAATTTATTTAATCGTTATTATCGTGGCACTAATACAGAACAAAAAATAGAAGGAACTGGTTTGGGGCTGGCAATAACAAAGCAAATTATTGAACTTCATGGAGGAACTATATCAGTTGAAAGTATTTTATCTTTAGGAACTACATTTCATATTTCCTTTCCTATCAATTAAGGTTAAGTAAAAGATATATTAAGGTTGATAAATTATCATATTTATATGGTAGTTATCAACCTTTTCTTATTTAGGAGGAGATTTAATGATTATCATTACATAAGTAAAAACTCTTTCAGCTGATTTTATTTATGGAATATTAATTAGCATTAATGAACTTTAGAGTTATATTAAATCAAGAAAGTAGGTGTAAATTTGAAAATTATATTAAAGTATATCTTAACAAATATTAAAGAAGGAAAAATAAGAACAGCAGTTATGTTGCTATCCATAATTTTATCAACAGTTTTACTTTTCGTTTCCTTTTCAATTGGATTGTCTTATGAAAGTGCACAGCGAAAAATGGCAAGAGGTATGGCTGGGACTGCAACAATAGCTGTTCAAAGTACAGATTCAAATAAATTAACTAGTTTAGAAGATATACCAGATTTAAGTTCCATAAAATCAAAAGTTGGAATATTAGAAAGCTCTGCTGTTTATCATGAAGATGGATATTATGAATCATTCAATATTATAGCAGAAAACTTACCACAACTAAACAAAATTAATAAGCCACTATTGGTAAATGGAAATAATATGGCGGATATACAAAAATTTTGATAGAGCCAAAAGACGATATAACAACAGAAAATTTGGTAAATAAATTATCAGAAGAAATTTCAACTGAAGAATATAAAGTATCAAATACTGTAAATGAAGCTAAGATAATTGCAGATGCTAGACAGAAAACAATGCCATTTTTTCTAATAAGTTTTTTTGCATTAACTATGAGTATTTTTATTATATATAGTAGTTACAAGGTAATTATATTAGAACGTCTTCCAATCATTGGAACATTTCGAAGTATTGGTGCTAATAAAAAAACAGTAACTAATATTTTACTGTTTGAAAGTATATTGTATGGAAGTGTTGGAGGATTACTTGGGATTCCTATTGGTATAGTTGTTTTAAATTTTATGCTTCATGGTCTTGGTAATTCTCTTGAACAAGGTATATCAATTCCAACAGTAATATCTCCCATAGTAATTATTTCTTCTTTTGCAGTAGCGATAATTGTTTCTCTACTTAGTTCATATGTACCTATAAAAAAGACTAGCCAGTTGCCAATAAAAGATGTTGTTTTGGGAACAGTGGAAGAAAAGAATATTTCAAATCGTACTATATTTTGTATAGGTATCATAGTACTTTTTTTATCTATTCTACTTCCAAGAATAACAACTGAAAATACTTTGTATTTGGCTGGAGGATTTTCGTTATTAGGGTTGATTCTATCTACTATTATTCTAATTCCTATTTTTACTGATACTATGTCTGTAGCCTTTGAATTTATTTATGAAAAGATTTTGGGAAATGAAGGTAAATTAGCTGCCAGAAATATGAAAAATAATAAAAATGTCACACAAAATATTACATTATTATTTATAAGTATTTCTGCTGTAATTGCAATAAGTGTTGTAGGAAGTTTTGTCAAGACATATATAGGCGATGTATTTCATGATGCCAAATTACAGGGGTTCGCAGATGGAAAGATGAATCAAGAATTTATTGAAGATGTTAAACATATGGATGGAATTAAAAAAGTTTTACCTATCTATGTTATGAACAATGAAATAGCTTGTGACAGTATAAAATTTTCAAGAGTAGAAGCAACCGATAATATAAAATCGTATAGTTCTATGTTTGCAATAAATTATACTAATTCTTATATGGAGGAAGTAACAATTAAATCCTTTGAAAAAGAACGCTCTATTATTTTGAATGAAGATACACTTAAAAAAACAAGTTTCTCTGTAGGGGATAAAATAAATGTATCTAATGGTGGTAAAGAGTTTTTTTACACAATAGTTGGAAGTTTTAAATCTCGTGCAAATGATGTAGAAGCTGTTATACCATCTAGTTATGCGGTTAGTGATTTCGATAAAACTACATATGGATTTTTAGCTTATACAGCAGTTAATCCAGATGCTATTATGATTCAGATAAGAGATTTGTTTGGAGATACATCTAATTGGAGTCGTACTGTTGAGGAATTCAACAATGACTCTTTAAATACTATAAATAGCTTTTTATCTCCTATGAATAATATGACCTATTTTATTACTTGCTACAGTAGGTATAGTTAATAATCTATTGATAAACTATATTCAAAAGCGACGAACTATAGCTATGTATAAATCTGTAGGACAAAGTGATAAACAGAATATTAAAATGACTTTAATTGAAGGATTTACATCAGGTTTATTTGGTGCTGTTATAGGAGTATTAATATCTATATTAGAAATTAATACTATTTTCATAGTTGCAGGTTCAAAGATTTCAATGACACCAGATTTAGATTTTAAAATATTCATTTTTACTGGAATGTTAGGTATTACAGTAACATTGATAGGTTCAGTAGTACCAATTATAAAAGGAAAGAAAATGAAATTAGTAGAAGAAATTAGTAGAAGAAATTAGTAGAAGAAATTAAATTTGAATAAAAATGGAGGCTAACACATGAAAACAAGCTATAAGAGTATAGCCATAGAAGCAAAAAACATTATTAAAGAATTTAAAGTTGGTAATATAACTACTAAAGTTTTAAAAGATATATCTTTACAGGTAATGAAAGGCGAATTCGTTTCTATTATGGGACAGTCTGGTTCTGGGAAGAGTACACTTTTATATATTTTAGGTGGGCTAGATACTCCAACAAGCGGAAATGTATATATGAATGGAACAGATATATCACATTTTAATGATGATAAAATGAGTATAATACGTCGTAGAAATATAGGGTTTGTATTTCAATTCTATAATTTAATACCTAATTTAAATGTTGAAGAAAATATTATGCGACCTCTATTACTAGATGGGAAAAAAATGAATGATTATAAAAATCAATTAAACGAAATTTTGGAAATTGTTGGATTATCAGATAGACGTAAACATATTCCACGTGAGTTGTCAGGTGGTCAACAACAACGTGTTGCAATAGCACGTGCATTAATAGGAAGACCAGAGATTTTATTTGCTGATGAACCTACTGGAAACTTAGATAGTAAGACAGGAGCAGAAATAATTCAATTACTCAGTAAAATAAATCAAGAAAGTGGTCAGACAATAATTATGGTAACTCATTCATCTAAAGCAGCTGAAAGTAGTAATCGTATTATTACAGTTCTAGATGGTGTAATAGCATAATAATTGGTAGATGCATTATGCTAATTTTTACATAATAAATTTAAAGATTTTCTTAAACATTTTCCATACTTTTCAGATTGTATAAATTTTGTATATATGAATTAGACTATGTTAAATGTGTTATAATATTAAGGCAATGAATAAAAGATTATAGTATATATGAATTATTTTATTTGCTGTTTACTAAACATATTATCAGGGTATTTATTTAAGACAGTGAAATATTTAAAAGGTTTAAGTAATAATTGATAGAAGTTTTGGCAAAATATACAAAAACTAATTGATTATATACGTTATATGGGTATATAATAGATATTGTTTTAATAAAATACTTGAAAGGGAATGATTTGATGAAAATTACTTTACCAGAAACAGCTATTGATACTTTAAAAAGTATCCTAAAAGACAATCAAGATAAACCTAACAATGTAAGAGTATACTTTGCAGGTGTTGGTTGTGGAGGTCCTTCTTTTGGATTAGCTTTAGATGAGAAAAAAGAAGATGACTTAACTTATGAAGTTGGAGAATTACAATTTGTAATGAGCTCTGATGAATACAGTCAATATGGAGATATAATTATAGAAGATACAGGGTTTGGATTTAGAGTAATTCCTGAAAACATGAAAGATCAAGGTGGAGGAGGATGCTCTGGTTGTTCAGGGTGCCACTAGAATTGATTTTTTAGTATATTGAGAACTCTCTTTGATAGAAATACTTTTCTATTTTAAGAGAGTTCTTTTTATTTTTAAGTAAGATAATGTATAATAAAAAATGTATTTTACTAATTTTTATATGTAAGGAGAATTTATTGTGAGAAGAAGACGAAAAAAAGGTGCAGATGAAAAACTTTTAAGTTATACAGAATATGTCTTAAGGGAAGATATAGACAAATTAAAGGGAAAATGGAATATAAAGTTTGGAAATGATAATCCAATACATGTGGAATTTGGAACTGGAAAAGGTCAATTTATTACAACCTTGGCCAAACAAAATCCTGATATAAACTATATTGCTATGGAATTAAAGGAAGAAGTACTCTTAAAGGCTGTTGAAAAAGCTGATGATTCTAATTTAGATAATATATTATTTTTATGGGCGGATGTAAGCGATATTCTAAATTATTTTGAATCTAAAGAACTATCTAGGATTTATATAAATTTCTGTGACCCATGGCCAAAAAATAGATGGAGTAAAAGAAGACTTACTCATTCTGGATTTTTAGAAATGTATAATAATATTTTAGAAGATAATGGAGAAATTCATTTCAAAACAGATAATGAAAAATTATTCGAGTTTAGTTTAAATGAAATTGCTGCAAATAATTGGCTCTTAAAGAATATTTCTCTTGATTTAAGCAGTAGTGAGTATAAAAATAATGTTACAACAGAGTATGAGGATAAATTTATGTCACAAGGAATGCGAATATTTAGATGTGAAGCTAAAAAACGTAACTAGTAATATGTTTATAAGTTTAATAGTAGAAATTTATGCTAATTTATATTAATAAAGTGTACGAAAGTAGGCATATATAACAAGGAAACAGAGCCCTCTCATAGAAATTAATTTACTATGTAAAAAATTTTGTTTTATGTGGGAGGGTGCTATGAATTTAGCTAATTTAATACCATTTCTTATTTCTGCGACGGCTTTAAATCCAATAAATTCAAACGATAAGATTTTAAGTGAAAACCAACTTAAAGATATTTTTCCTGATGCTAACCTGAGAGCAGTTGTAAAACGATATGTAAATCCAGATGAAATGACTATAAGTAATATAAAGGCTTTGGATGGAGAATTTTATGCAACAGGGGAAAATATTTCAAATTTAAAAGGTATATCATATCTTGAAAACATAGACAATTTTATTTTTTGGAACAATAACATAAAGGAACTTCCTAGAGAAATACTAGGTTTAAAAGATATGGACTCAATTAATCTTGCAAATAATTATTTAATTAATGATAATACAGTCAATTCTCTTTCTAATAATGGTGTAGATGTAAATTGCGACTTGAATTTTATTGATACAAAAGACAATCAATATAAATTGGATTCTAAATACCATAATGTTGACATAGCAAAAGGTGAGAGTATTGATTTGAGAAAAATAGTTACAAAGAAAATTGATAGTTATTACAAATATTGGGAAGTAACTAATAGCCTTCCAAAAGATTTAAACTTTGTGGTATCTGTAAGTGATAAGAGTATACTTTCATGTAAAGATATGATTATTAAGGGTAATAATAAAGGGCAAGCAGTTGTGAAAGTTATACTAAATGACAAAGATGATTTAAATATATCGCAAGAAGTTTTAATCACTGTAAATGTAAAATAACATAAAATAAAGTGTATATTCATATAACTTATTTAATTATTATATTTTTAATTTCAATATTAAATCAAAGCAAAGGTTGCTAGTAACAAAGCACTAATATTAATGTTTTGTTACTAGCAACCTTTAGATATCTATAAATAGATTATCTAAAAAATCCCATTTCTTTTGTTAGTAGCCCATATCCCTATTAAAATTATCAATGAATATACTATATACAAAAATATTCTTATATACTGAACATCTAGTCCAAAAAACTCAATATTACTTTGTGAGGTATGCAACATCACAAGTACTGCAGATATACCAATAAGCAAAGGATTAATTACTATTTGCTTATCAGTTCTTAAAATCATTATTTTCCCCATCCAAATTATCGATAATATAAAAAATAAAATTTTAAGACCAAACTCTAATGTATCTACCAAAGCGAAAACATCCCTTCATTTATAATAAATTTTTCAGCTTAATCAAATATAAAACCCTAATATAACTTTTTAAACTTGTACTAAATCCATATAAGATAATTTAATTAAGTTCTATAAAACTTTATCTACATTAATATATACTACACTATACTTTGCATTTCTTAAATATAAATTAATAAATTTAATAAAATTTTGTTCATGAGCATATAAAGATATATTTCATTATTTAAATGCATATCATTATATATACAGTTTTAGGAGGCGAGGTATATGGATTCTAAATTTTTTAATTGGTACACTCAATCCTTAGGAGGAACTTTTGGTATTATATCATGTATATGTGCTTATTTAAATGGATATATGTTTGTTTATACAAATAGTGCTAGTAGTTACTTTGAAAGTATAGGATTTTTAGGAATAATTTCAAGCTATGTATTACTTCCACTTTGTATGCTAACTTTGGTTTTTGGAATTATACGTTCTTATACTCCAGATACATCCGATAAAAGTATTTTTGATATACCCTTTTTTACTTTAAATAAAAGATTAATACTTGTTACAGTAGTTTTTGGATTTATTGGTGCTAGATTTTATTTTATAATTCCTGCAATTTTAATGACTTTTAACTTATATAGTAGTATTTTAATCACTAAATTAAAAGATATACTATATAAGAACAAAGAAAATGATACTAATATGAAAGAAAGTGAAGTCTAAATTGCATAATTTTGGTATTTGTCTTAAAAATCCCCGAGGTATTAATTTGTATTTTATTATATTTTGCAAAATATATTGAATTTTATTCATTTTATACTTATAATTTATATTAATAATGGAAAATTAAAACAAAAGAATTTACTGGTTGTTAATTTAAAATTAAAATATATCTGAATGTGTTGATTCTATAGTCAGCACTTTTTCTTTTATAAATTTGCTTTTTGTGATATAATATTAGCACCAGGTAATAATACAAGGGGGTAACAACATGAACATCAATGAAATTAAGGAATTATTAAAGGTCATAGACTCAACTAACTTAGAATATGTAAAGCTTGAAAGTAGCGATTTTAAATTAGAAGCATCTAAAAAAACTGAAGTTACAAGCTCACCTGTTTTAAGTGTACAACAAGAATCGGTAGTAGATCTTTCTTTAGAAAAGCCATTTGTAAACGAGGCACCTGTAGTATCTAATGAGAATTTATCAATAGTAGTAGCTCCTTTGATGGGAACATTCTATGATTCTCCAAGTCCAGATGCAGAAAGCTTTGTCAAGGTTGGCGATGTAGTTGAAGAAGGTGACACTTTATGTATATTAGAAGCAATGAAACTTATGAATGAAATAACAAGTGAAATTAAAGGTGAAATAATTGAAGTATTAGTTGATAATGAAGAACTAGTAGAATATAATCAACCTTTATTTAAGATAAAACCATTGTAGTAGGAGGTATTTAAGTTGATAAAAAAAATACTAGTTGCAAATAGAGGCGATATAGCAGTTAGAATCATCAGAACGTGTAAAGAACTAGGCATAAAAACTGTTGCTATCTATTCTGAAATAGATAAAGATTGTTTTCATAGATATATAGCTGATGAATCTATTTGCATAGGGCCAAATAATATAAGCAAGAGTTATAATAACATAGAAAATATTATATACCTTGCTCTTAAATTAAAATGTGATGCTATTCATCCAGGTTTTGGCTTTTTATCAGAAAACCCTGAATTTGCAAAACAATGTGAAGAGAATAATATTATTTTTATAGGTCCAACAAGAGAACAAATGATTTTGATGGGAGATAAATCTAGAGCAAGAGAAACTATGATGGAATTAAATATCCCTGTTGTTCCTGGTTCAGAATCTGTTTTAAAAACTAAGGAAGAAGCTTTAGAAGTTGCAAGAGAAATTGGCTATCCTGTTATTATAAAAGCCTCAAGTGGAGGCGGTGGGAAAGGTATGAGAATCGTTAGAAAGGAAGAAGAGCTTTTTTCAAATTTTGATATGGCAAGTTCAGAAGCTCTAGCAGCATTTTCTAATAGCGATTTATATATGGAAAAATTTATAGAAAATCCTAGACATATAGAAGTACAAGTATTTGGTGATAAACATTCAAATGCAATACATTTAGGTGATAGAGATTGTTCTATGCAAAGAAGAAATCAAAAAGTAATAGAAGAGTCTTTAAGCCCATACCTTTCAGATGAAGAAAGAATAAATCTTCATAAAATTGCAGTGGATATAGTAAAAGGTGTAGGTTATATCGGTGCTGGTACTATTGAATTTATAGTTGATAAAGATAAAAACTTTTATTTTATAGAGATGAATACAAGAATACAAGTTGAACATCCAGTCACAGAGATGGTAACAAATCTTGACCTTATAAAACTTCAAATATCTATAGCTAATGGAGAAGAAATACCTTTTAAACAAGAAGATGTTATTTTTAGAGGCCATGCTATTGAGTGTAGAATAAATGCTGAAGATTCATCAAATAATTTTGCTCCATCACCAGGTAAGATAGAGTCATTAAATTTACCTGGAGGTTTTGGTGTTAGATTTGATACTTTTGTATATACAGGATATACTATACCACCTTTATATGATTCTATGATAGGTAAATTAATATGTTGGGCTGAGACTAGAGAAGAATGTATAAATAGAATTTATAGAGCTCTAGATGAAATTATTGTAGAAGGTATTAATACAAATGTAGAATTCCAAAAGGCACTTGTAACAAGTGAAGAGTTTAGAAAAGATACTCATCATACCAAATTTATAGAAGATGTCTTTATGAAGAAGGAATTTGCTACATTATAAGGAGTAAATAGATTATGATAAAAAAATTTTTATCATCAAAAGAATCTAAGTATGTTACGATTTCTTTAGATGACAACTTTAAAAAGAATAGTGTAGATGATAAATTTTGGACTTATTGCAAAGGATGCGATAGTCATGTATTTAGAAAAGACATAGAAGAAAATTCATTTGTATGTCCAAAATGTTCAAGACATTATGGTTTAAGAGTACGAAATAGAATAAATTTATTGATTGATAAAGGAACTTTTATGGAATTTAATTCTGATATAGAATTTCAAAATCCATTAAACTTTCCTAAATATAAAGAAAAAGTAGACTCTTATAAGGAAAAAACGAATGAGTCAGAAGCTGTTGTCACAGGTTATGGAAGATTAAATGGAATTAAAACAGTTATTTGTGTAATGAATCCTGATTTTATGATGGGAAGCATGGGTTCTATTGTTGGGGAAAAAATAACTTACTCAATAGAATATGCTGCCAAAAACAATTTACCTATAATTATTTGTTCTGCTTCAGGAGGAGCTAGAATGCAAGAAGGTATGGTATCTCTTATGCAAATGGCAAAGACTTCTCAGGCACTTGCTAAGCTTGAAGAAAAGTCATTACCATATATATCAGTTTTAACTGACCCTACCACTGGAGGAGTAACTGCTAGTTTTGCTATGCTCGGAGATATTATAATTTCTGAACCAAATACATTAATTGGTTTTGCAGGTCCAAGAGTGATAGAACAAACAATAAATCAAAAACTTCCTGAAGGATTTCAAACTTCTGAGTTTTTACTTGAAAAAGGTTTTATTGACATGATAGTAGATAGAAGAAAAATGAAGGAAGTATTGTATCAAATTCTTGCTATGCACAAGAAATAGGGCATAAAGGAGGAACTGTTTTGATTGAAAATAATAATGATAAAATAAAAGTCTTAGAAAATGATATTAAACAATTAGTAGCTATTTCTGAGGCAAATAATATAGATTTAAGTGATAAAATAAACTCTCTTAATGAAAAATTAGCAAAGCTTAAAGAAGATGCCTTTTCACATCTATCACCATATGAAAAGGTAGTGTTAAGTAGAGATATAAAAAGACCTACAACTTTGGAATACATAGAACATATTTGTTCTAATTTTTTAGAGCTTCATGGAGATAGGCTTTATAAAGATGACCCTTCTATAGTTGGAGGAATAGGGCAAATAGGAAAATTTAATGTTACTATAGTTGGTCACCAAAAGGGAAGAGATACTAAAGAAAACATAAAAAGAAACTTTGGTATGCCTCATCCAGAAGGATATAGAAAAGCGTTAAGACTTATGAAACAAGCTGAAAAATTTGACAGACCGATAGTGACATTTATTGATACATCAGGAGCTTTTTGTGGCTTAGAGGCAGAAGAAAGAGGACAAGGAGAAGCTATTGCAAGAAACTTACTTGAAATGAGTAAACTTTCTGTTCCAGTAATCACCTTTGTAATTGGTGAAGGTGGTAGTGGAGGAGCTTTAGGAATCGGAGTAGGTAATGATGTGTGTATGTTAGAACACTCAGTTTATTCTGTAATTTCACCTGAAGGTCTTTCTAGTATCTTATTTAAAGATTCATCTAAAGCAAAAGAAGCTTGTGATGTTATGAAACTTACAAGTAATGATTTATATGATTTAAAAATAATAGATAAGATTATAAAAGAACCTCTTGGCGGTGCACAAAAAGATGTAGAAGCTGTTTCAAAGGAAATGAAGTCTTATATTTTAGAAAGATTAAATCATTATAAAGATATGCCTAAAGAAGAAATAATGTCTCAAAGGTATAATAAATTTAGAAATATTGGAAAATGCTTATAGAATATAAAGAAATTTGTAGATTTTTCATTATAAAATGGTTTTAAAAAATAAAGGTTTTCTTAAATCTATTATAGAAGTATATTTTTATAAAAGTATACTTTAAATGATGATTGTAATTAGTAAATGGCAATTATGATTTAGTACTTTAGGTAATGGATACTTTAACAAATTAACAAGGAGATGTTGAAATGGAAGTACTAAAAGTTTCATCAAAATCTAATCCTAATTCTGTAGCTGGAGCTTTGGCTGGAGTACTGAGAGAACGAGGTATTGCAGAAATACAAGCTATAGGAGCTGGAGCTCTAAATCAAGCAATAAAATCAATTGCAATAGCAAGAGGCTTTGTTGCACCTAGTGGAATGGACTTAGTGTGTATTCCCGCATTTACTGATATAGAAATCGAAGGTGATAAGAAAACTGCCATCAAACTTATAATTGAACCTAGATAATATATCTTTTTGTTAGAATTTAATTAAGTTTTAAAGGTTGACTATGGAAATGATGCCCTGTAGTGAACCTTTTTTACTTTAATATATTTTATTTTATATAATTTTTAATGTATAATCTTAATTAAACAAATAAGTTTGAAGGAGATGTAGATTATGAAATTAAAACTATTTTTAAAAGAGTATGCAGTATGTAGATTAAATAATAACAGTGAAATACCAACATGGATAGATACAGAAAATTTTTACTCTATAACTAAAACTGATGATGAATTGAGCATTGTATGTTCAAACAACAATATCCCTTCTGATATTAAATCAGAAAAAGAATGGAGAATACTTAAAATCTTAGGTCCTTTAGATTTTTCACTTATAGGAATTTTATCTAAGATAAGTGGGTTATTAGCTGATAATAAAATAAGTATATTTGCAATTTCTACATATGATACAGATTATATTTTAATAAAAGAAAAAGATATAAAAAATGCTTGTAAAATTTTAAACTGTAATGGATATGAGATAGAGTAGTTGAAGACTTAAATGCGAGGTTCTAGTTTATGATTCATATAGTTGAGATTTTTAAAATAAGTATAATAAATATCTTTTGTTTTATAGAAATATTTATTGTATTTGGATTAATTTTTAGTATTATAGAAAATTTAAATAATAAATTTATCTTTTTATCTTTTGGAAAAACTGGTGTCATTGTAACTGGAGCTGTTGGAACTTTTATACATGAATTGAGTCATTTAATAATGTGTTTGATTTTTATGCATAAAATAAATTCAGTAAAATTCTTTAGACCAATTGAAAGTAAAAATGATGGAGTATTAGGATATGTAAATCATAGTTATAAAAAAGATAATATTTATCAGAGTATAGGAAATTTTTTTATAGGAATTGCTCCAATTATAGGTGGAACAATGATGATTATTGTACTTTTTAGAATACTATTACCAGATAGTTACATCAAAATAACACAAAACATAGATTTAAAGTTATATGTAAGTATGATTAATAATTTTAATATAGCGGGTTTTATACAGATTATTTTAGATGATGTTTCTAATTTTGTAAAAACAATATTGTTAACACCTGATATATATTCATTAAGATATTTTATATTTATGTTTTTAATGTATTCAATTTCCACTCATATGTCACTTAGTAGTGCTGATTTGAAAAGCAGTTTAAAGGGTTTGAGTTTTATAGTTATAGTTATATTTACAATTAGTCTAATTACATACTTATTTGGGCTTAATAGCTTAAATATATCTAGTTTAATAGTAAAGTACAATATATTTGTAAGTTTTTTTATGACGATAGGGCTTATTTTTTCAATAGTAACTCTCATAATATCTTATATTTTAAGTTTAGTAAGTCCATTTAAAAATTTTAATTAAGATACTAAATTTTACTATTTTTAGTTTTCTTATTTTAGTTTCCTTGAAAAGATAGTAAAATTCAAGATTGAAAAAGATTTTATTAAAGCATAAAATTTCTCAATATATTTTAGTGAATATTTATTAAACATATATTGAGAAATTTAAAAAGAGTACTTGAATCGAACTAGTCTTTAAATGTGGATTTAGGGAATAGTTAGTGCGAAAACCAATTAGAGCGCTACTAATCTCTTAAAAAATACATTAATTGATTAAATTAAATATTTATGCTAACATAGCTACATTGTTATTAATAAAAATAACTTACAAATATTCATAGTTATTAATAAAAATAACTTACAAATATTCATATTTTAATTTTAGGAGGTTTAAATTTGAATAATGATAAGAAAATTATAAAAGTACATAATAAATCTGATAAACCTGATAATATTGTCATCAAAGAAAATGAACTTATAGAAAAATGTCTACTTTTGGAAAATAAACTTCCTGTATTTATGAAAGATTATTTTATATATCTAAAAGGTTCTGTTGCCGTCTCTACACGACTTGCTTATTTAGAAGATATAAAGTTTTTCTGCTTATACATGATTGAGACAAAGGAACTAACAAGTGCAGATTGTATAAAAGACATTACAGAAAGTGATTTTAACATGATAAAATCAAGAGATATAAACTTATTTTTAGGCGATTATTGCAGCAGATATTATAAAAATACAGAAAAAAACACATTAATTTTTGAAAATAATAATAGAGCTCTGGCAAGAAAAAAATCATCCATCTCTACTCTATTTAAATTTTTATATAGAAATTCTCAAATAGATAATAACATAACTGATGGATTTAATCCAATAAAGCTACCTAAACCACAACCAGATGCTATTAAACGTCTTGAAATAGATGAAGTTGCAAAAATGTTAGAATCAGTAGAAACTGGTGAAGGTCTTACTGAAAAAGAAAAAGTTTATTGGAAAAAAACTAGATTACGTGATAAGGCTATATTAGCTCTATTTGTTACATATGGGCTTAGATTAAATGAACTTAGAGAACTTAATATCTCCTCTTTTAATTTTTCAAGAGGTGAATTCAAAATATATAGAAAACGTGGAAAAGAAGTCTTAATGCCTATAAATCATACTTGTGAACATGTAATAAAAGATTATTTGCAAAATGAAAGAACAAGAGATGATTTACTAAATGATGAAGTTAAAGATGCATTATTTTTATCTCTTCAAAATAAAAGAATTACAGCAAAAGCTATAAGAACACTTGTAAAAAAATATACATCTATTCCACTAGATACAACTAGAGATAATGGATATAGCCCTCATAAATTAAGAGCAACTGCTGCTACCTCTCTGATTCAAACAGGATTTTCTATATACGATGTTCAAAATTTACTCGACCATGATAATGTCACGACTACTCAACTTTATGCTGCACATAAAAAAAATGTAAAACGTGATATAGTTAAGAATTTTGAATGGATTGAAGATGATTAAAAATCAGGAACAAATGTTTGCAGATATAAATGGATTATGTTATAATTAAAAATATAAATGTATGGAAATAAAAACAAAATATGTTTGGAAATGAGTGATGTTATGTATTTAGATCTAACTGAAAAGCAAGTTTTAATACTGGAATTTATAAAATCTCAAATCATATTAAAAGGCTATCCACCTGCTGTAAGAGAAATATGTACTGCTGTAGGGTTAAGATCTACTTCAACTGTGCACTCTCATCTAAATAAACTTGAAAAACTGGGATACATAAGAAAAGACCCTACTAAACCAAGAGCTATTGAAGTTTTGGAGCGTAGTAAAGTCAATGATGTTTCTGGAGCTAACCAGGAAATAATAGAACTTCCTTTAGTAGGTCAAATAACAGCTGGAGAACCCATTTTAGCGCAACAAAACATAGAGGAATATATTCCATTCCCTGCCAGTTTAGTAAAGGGCAGTAATAACTTTGTATTAAAAGTAAAAGGCGAAAGTATGATTAATGCAGGAATTTTAGATGAAGATTACGTTGTAGTAGACAAAAAAAATACAGCCTTAAATTCTCAGATAGTAGTTGCACTTATAAATGGTGAATCTGCTACGGTCAAGAGATTCTTTAAAGAAGGAAACTTGATAAGACTTCAACCAGAAAATGATTTTATGGAACCAATTATGCTTAAAGACTCAGAAGTTGAAATTGTAGGTATTGTAACTGGTGTATTTAGAGTTATAAAATAACTATTAAAGAATATCAAAAAAATAAGCTATTTAATAGATAAAATATATCTTAATTTCTTTATTTTATCTATTTGGAATAGCTTATTTTTATATGTATTTACTATTTTGTATTATTTGCTTTTTATTTATTATTTCCTATATTTTAACTATTGCTTTCCATAACATATATCACATGGGTCATTTTTCTTACTTTCTGCAATTGAACCTGATAATATTTTTTTACTTCTTGAAAGTCCACTACAATTTTTTGTTGAGTGATAACTCTTCCCTTTTGGAGTAAAATACACTATTTTTGACAAATTCGATGCATTTTGTTCCTTATTTAAGGATTCATTCTGGCCTGTATTGTTATTTGACTTTTCGGAGCTTCCATCTTCTCTAACACCTTTTTTGTAACTTCCATCTTTACAGCTTGTAAAAACTCCATCACCTGTAGATTCAAATACTATATCTGAACATTCGTCACTTCTATGTACTTTTACACCCATCTTTTTTAATTTGTTCATTGTTTCTTCATGTGGATGACCATATGAATTACCTTTTCCAACTAAAATTACTGCATATTCAGGGTTAACTTTATCTAAAAAAGCCTGAGATGAACTACTACGAGAACCATGATGAGCTACTTTTAAAAGGTCTACTTCTCCAAGTTTTGATAGTATTTCTTTTTCTGTACCTTCTTCAGCATCACCTGTAAATAAGGCTTTATCGTTACCATTAGTATATGCAAGTACTAGTGATTGTTCATTAGTAGTATCTCCTCCATTTGTATTTAGAACTTCAAAATAGGAATCTTCAAGATAAAACTTTTTATTTTCAAGAGGTACACTTGGAGATAAATCTTTATTTGCTAAAGCATTTATAAAATCTCTGTAACTCTTTGTTTCTGCTGAACCATTTGATACAAAAACATTTTCTATATTGAAATTTTTTACAACAGAATCAAGTCCCCCTAGATGGTCTGCATGAGAATGAGTAGCTATAAGATATTTAATATCTTTTACCCCTTGATTATTTAGGTAGTCTACCATTAAATTCTCATCATCGTTATCTCCCCCATCTATCAATATAAAAGTTTTGCCCTCTTGAATTAATATTGCATCACTATTTCCAGTGTCAATAAAATGAATTTTTACATTTTTATCACTTGATATACTACTAGATAAAGTTTCTTGGTTATTTGATTGATTATTTTCACTGTCTGTTGCACTGCTACAACCAGTTAAATAAATAGATACAGAGATTATTAGCAGAAATATTAAGGATTTAACTTTAGAATTTTTTTTGTTATTTATATTTTTTTCTATCACAAACTACGCCTCCATTTTCATAATACACTAGTAATTATAACATGATATGCGTTTTTATGATATTTTTTTACATAATATTTTAATTAGCATTTATAAAATAATAATAAAAAAAATTGACACTGTATAAGTTTTATATTATATAAAATGAATTATTTTACATCAGTAGTACCCAGTTATGCATTTTAAACGACCATTTATGTTTAAAATATTGCAAAATTCTTCCAAAACTTATAATATATTAAATATCAACAAAAATAAATAAACTTTTTCCTTAAAGAAGGCTTAAAGCTCACACCAACTGCCTTCTTTTTTTTTATAATTTTTTAACTATTTATTTTGATTTATTTTGATTAATATTTATTTCATATTTTAGCTCTACTCTTCTAGATGCATCTCTATTTACACTATTATCTCCATTTTTTACGAGTTCAGCTTTTGACCTACCTATTGCAATAATATGTTTAGTTACTTCATCTTTATATTTATAATTACCTATTTCATCTCCTACTATAAATTTAGCAACGCTATATGCCCTTCTTTGTGATAAATCTAAGTTATAGATATAGCTTCCTACATCGTCTGTATGACCTTCTATAACTATTTTAGATATATAGTCGCCATAATCTTTATAAATAGTTTCTATGTACTTTGGAACAAACATTTTTAACATCTCTTTAGCCTCTGGTTTCAAGACATCACTATCTACATCAAACATTGTCCTTTCACCAAAAGTTACTTGACCATTAGCCTTATCCACTTTCACAGGTATACCACTTTTTTTAAAGGTTTCTTCAACAGAAGCATTCACATTTTTAGCTAAATCTTGTTCAACTGAGCCTGAGATACTTTCTGAACTAAATAAGATAAGAATTACAACCATCAACACAGTGGATAATAAATCTGTAAATGTTGGCCAGAAACTACTCTTTTCAAATTCTCTGTTAACAGTTCTTCTATATTTATTATTCATTTAACTCATCCTCACCTATGGCCTTTATTTCTTTCTTTTCTATCTCATAAATTTCTTCACTCAAAGGATTAAATATGCTATCAATATTATTTTCAAATAAATCTTCACTATCAAGAGGAACTTCATCTTGCATGAAGGAGTTATTAAACATAACATCTAGCTTATCTTGAATGTCTAAAGAATTCTCAAACATTATATCTAGTTTGGTTTGTAAGTCATTAGAAAAGTTCTCAATAATACTTGAAAGATTCTTAATTGAATCGTCTAGAGTGTATTTTTCATCTAAAAGAATTTTTTGATTTTGAGATATTTTGTTTTCATGAGTCATTAATTTAGTTAACAAATCTTGAGCACTTCTTTCATATAAAGCAAATCCTGCATTTATATTTCTTATATAATCTTTAATTTTATGCTGGCTTTCAGTGGAATTATATATATTTTTTGATGATTCTTTTATATCAAATAGAATTTCCTTATTTATATTATCTTGATTATCATACTTATCAAACAGTTTCACAAATTTTACATTTAAAATATTAAACTGTTTATCTAATTTTCTTACACTTTGGTCAAATGTCTTAATAGAACTTTGAGAGCCTTCTAAAAGACTTTTTAAAGCTTCTATTCCACTGATAAATTCATCATTAAAATCATTTAAGTCTTTAGATATTTTATCAAATTTTTCAATAGCTTCTATAGACTTGCTTATTTGTTTTATTGTATTTTTTACTTCTTCTACTTTTAAGTCCATTCTTTCTGATTTAATATGAGTTACCTCAGATGTCAGTAGATTCTCAGATTTTAACATTATTTGTATCAAAACATGTTCACAGTCTTTTATCTTTGTAAAATATCCTATAATTAGAGAAAATACCACTCCAAATATACTAGTTGTAAATGCAGTTTGCATGCTACTAATAGTCGAAGGAAGTGAATTTATAATATCTTTAGTATCAACACATAAAAGCATTGTAGAAAGTCCGACAAAGGTACCTAAAACTCCAAGTAATATACTTATTGAAGATGAATTTTTTATACTTCTAATTTTTTCTAATATCGGTAAGTTATTATATTTTAAATCTGATACAACTTCTTCTACAAATGAAGTTATATTTACATCAGCATAAGGATTTTCTTTACTATATGTATAGTAATCATTCCTTATTTTGCTATAAAACACACTCGTTTTATAGTCTCGGTTGATTTCTTCTAGTTTTGAACCTACAAACAAATACAACTTGTTGTTTTCTATAATTTTAAAAATAGAATACAAAGTTATTGCAAGTAAAAATAATATAGTTATTGGATTAGTAAATATTGACTCTATCAAATTAGTTATTATGTTACTCAATTTTATCCCCTACCTTATAATTTATTTATCTCTAATTTATACGTACAAGTTACTAAGAAAATACGTAAATAAACAAAATATTTATATTATATTTATGAAAAATGGTACAAATAGGTTGTAATGTTAATAACATAATATATACGAGCTAAAAGTTATAGGGGGTGGCATGATGAATGACAACATAGTAGAAGTTAAAAATATCAATATGAACTTCTACACTAAGGAAGGCGAGCTTGAAGTATTAAAGGATGTCAATTTTAATTTGAAAGAAGGCGAAATACTAACATTACTCGGACCTTCTGGAAGCGGAAAATCTACAATTTTAAATATTCTTACTAATCTTTTAAAACCAACTAGTGGTGATGTAAAGATTACTGGAAATATTGGATATATGTTTCAAAAAGATAATCTGCTTGAATGGAGAAATATAATGGATAATATAACTATTGGTTTGGAAATTCAAGGAAAAAAAGATAAAAAATCTTTAGATAGAGTTGAAGAGCTTTTAAAGACTTATGGACTATGGGATTTCAGAAGTATGTATCCTAAAGAATTATCTGGTGGTATGAGACAAAGAGTTGCTCTTATTAGGACACTTTCTGTAAATCCAGATGTTTTACTTTTAGATGAACCTTTTTCAGCTCTTGACTATCAAACTAGATTGTTGGTTTGTGATGATGTTTATAGTATTATTAAAAATGAAAATAAGTCTACTATTTTAGTTACGCATGATATTGGTGATGCCCTTTCTATAAAAGTGCAACTTTAGAAATTAATCTATTTTTTTGTTTAAATACATCCATTTAGATTCTAACTCTTTTATCATATCATCCTCTATTCTTACTCCAAATGATTTAATGCTCTAATACTGGTTATTCCATGATTTAATAATGAATATAATGAAATATTATGTGCTTTAATATCCCAACAAATGAGTCTTCCAAATATGCGGGAGTTTCCTGGTGGTAAAGTTGAAAAAGATGAGTCTCTTGAGAGTGCAATTGAGTGTGAAATAAAGGTTTCTATATTGACAGTTTTGCAATAAAGTTATAATATTAATAGGATTGTAGTTTTTTATAGCATATGGAAAATTATGTTCATTTTAAAACTATTAATAAATATAATTTTTTATATTTGGATAATCGTAAAATTAAAATAAAGGATGATAAAAAATGACAGAACAAAATTTAAGCTTGATTGATGAAGTTAAAAGAAGAAGAACCTTTGCAATCATTTCCCATCCCGATGCAGGAAAAACTACATTAACTGAAAAGTTTCTATTATATGGTGGTGCCATTCGTGAAGCAGGATCGGTTAAATCAAGAAGATCTCAAAAACATGCAGTATCTGACTGGATGGAAATTGAAAAACAAAGAGGTATATCTGTTGCATCAAGTGTTCTTCAATTTGAATATAATAACTTTTGTATAAATATTCTTGACACTCCAGGGCATCAAGATTTCAGTGAGGACACTTATAGGACTCTTATGGCAGCAGACTGTGCAGTAATGGTTATTGACTCTGCTAAAGGTGTCGAGGATCAGACAAAGAAATTATTCCAAGTTTGTAAAATGAGAGGAATACCAATTTTTACTTTTATAAATAAAATGGACCGTCAAGGAAAGGATCCCTTTGAACTACTTGAAGATATTGAAAATGTTCTAGGAATTCGCTCTTGCCCAGTAAACTGGCCAATTGGTTCTGGTAAAGAGTTCAAAGGTGTGTTTAATCGTCATAAAAACCAAGTTGAACTATTTGATGATGGTAACCATGGACAATCTATTGCTAAGTCTACAACTGGAGATATATCTGATGAAAAATTTAATACTTTATTAGGTGATGCTCTTCATGAAAAACTACTAGAAGATATTGAACTTTTAGATATTGCTGGAGATAATTTTAATTTAGACGGAGTATTAAATGGTGAATTGACACCTGTGTTCTTCGGAAGTGCCCTTACTAACTTTGGTGTAGAACCATTTTTAGAATCGTTTCTAGAAATAACACCTCCGCCAAATCCTCGTAGCAGTAATTTAGGTGATATTGACCCTAATTCTAATAGCTTCTCAGGATTTATATTTAAGATTCAAGCTAATATGGATAAATCTCATAGAGATAGAATTGCATTTTTAAGAATTTGCTCTGGTAAATTTGAAAAAGGTATGACAGTAACTCATGTACAAAGAAACAAAAAGGTTAAACTTTCACAACCTCAACAGTTTGTAGCACAAGACCGTGTTATAATAGATTCAGCTTATCCAGGAGACATTATAGGGATACATGATCCAGGAATATTTAATATTGGTGATACATTAAGTGAAAAAAAATCAAATTTACAGTACACTGGCATACCACAATTTGCTCCTGAACATTTTGTAAGAGTATCTACAAAGAATGCTCTTAAAAGAAAACAGTTCTTAAAAGGACTTACACAATTATCAGAAGAAGGTACTATACAGATATACAAACAACCTAATTTTGGTATGGAAGAACTTATTGTAGGAGTAGTTGGAGTTCTTCAGTTTGAAGTTTTAGAATATCGTCTAAAACAAGAATATGGTGTTGATATGATAATGAACACACTACCTTATCGTTATATACGTTGGATTGAACCTGATACTTTTAAATCGGATAAGCTTTCAACACCAATGGATACAATATTAGTTGAAGATAAAAATAGCAATCCAGTATTGTTATTTCAAAATGAATGGTCTATTAGACATCTAATTGAGAGAAATGAAAATTTAGTTTTAAGAGAAACTTCTTTATAAAAAAATAAATGTTAATCCCCCTACGTCTATTTTTAAACGTAGGGGGAATTATTTATTTGATTATTATTAACTTAATTCAGTTTCTTGTTAATTTTGAGATGCCCAATCTGCTGGATATGTTACATATATAAATCTAGCATAATCAGGTACAGAAAATTGTATTTTACTTCCTTTTGGTATAAATATTAACTCACCTGAAGAAGCAGAAACCTTTCTTCCATCTATTACTATATCTAAAGTTCCATCTATTACATAATCTATTTCATCATAGTTTAGAGTCCAGTCAAAAGTTGTTTCCTTCATTTCCATCATACCACAACCTAATCTTGGGCTTTCCTCTAATGTAAATAAATCTTTTGTGTAAACTACATCCCTTGGGTTTCCTGTATCTAATCTATCAGATTCACTAACCTTTACAGTTGGTAATTTTATAGAAGTTATTCCACTAACATCTTTATTTCTAACAAAATCTACAGTATCTTTAGTTCCATTTATTTTTTCTTCTATTATTTGTCTTACTAATGTTTCAATTAAGTTTTTATCTATATTTGCTATATCCATCTTATACATTCTCCTTCTTTAATGTCTTACTTGCTATAACCATAGCTAATAAGACTGCTGTTATACCACCAACTAATTTAGCAACTATCATTGGTGTTATCATATTAGCATTAAATCCTGCTGTAAATCCTAAATGATCTCCAAATACGAATGCTGCTGATACAGAAAATGCTATGTTTATTATCTTTCCTCTATTATCCATATCTTTCATCATACCAAACATTGGTATACAGTTAGCTAAACTTGCAACAAGCCCTGCAGCTGATACATCATTCATTCCAAGAACTTTTCCTAAAGCCATTAATGGTTTATTAAATACCTTTGTTATAACAAATACTAATGGAAATGCTCCTGCTAAAACTATTGCAATATCTCCAACTATTTCTATACCTTCACCTATTGGCTTCATTCCAGGTATTACAACTATCCCTGTTAAGGCTTCAACTATTGCAGCAGCAAGTCCTAAAGTTATAACTATCACTACACCCTTTCCAAAATATGTAAATCCTTTTATCATAGCATTTTCAAATTTCAATAATCCAAGTGCTATAACGACTGCAAATATTATTATTGGTATCAAGTTCCTAAGAACCATCATTACTTCAAATCCTGCAACTAATCCACCAACAAATGCTCCAATAGGTATTGTTATTATCCCTGCAAGTATTCCTGTTGCTAAGAATTTTTGGTCTTCTTTTTCAATTATTCCAAGTGCAACTGGTATTATAAACACTATTGTAGGTCCCATCATAGCACCTACTATTAATCCTCCAAATAATCCAGCATTAGGGTCTTTTGCAAGCTCAAGTGCAAGTGGTGCACCACCCATATCATTAGCTAACAAACTTCCAGCAAACATAGCTGGGTCAGCTCCAAGCATATCAAACACTGGTACTACAATTGGTCTTAATACATCAGCAAGAACTGGTGCTAGACATATAACACCTACCATTGCAACTGCAAGTGAACCCATTGCCATTATACCTTCTTCAAATTGTTCTCCAAGACCAAATTTACTACCTATACATTTATCTATAGCCCCAAGTACCATGAAGACTACCATTACATAGATTATAATTTCATTTATACTCATAGTTCCCCCATTATTTTATTAGATTTTTTATTATTTGACTGTCTACTGATGATATTACAGTCTTATATATTGTGAATTTAATTTCTATACCTTTATCTATACTTTTAAACTCTATAGTGCCTATACTTTTATTCATCAAACACTTCAAATGAATCGACTACTCCAACTATCGTTGCATCTACTGGAACATGAACTTTTTCAATCGATTCTCTAGCTGAGGAACCTTTGGATATAAGAACTAAGTCTCCATTTCCTGCTCCTGCATTATCGGCTGCAACCATGAAGCCTTCCTTGTACGTGTCTTTAGTTTTTAAAATTTTTACAACTAAAAGTTTTTGACCACATAATTTTTCATCTTTTCTTGTGGCCCAAACATTACCTACAACTTTTCCTATATCCATAAAATTACCTCCTTACACTTTCTTTAGTTTGAGATGGTGTATTTTCATAAAGTCTACAGCTAATGGCGTTATTATACTTTTTTTATTAACTAGTATATTTTTAACTCCATTTATAGTTGGTTTTCTTAAGTCAGCTTCTGATATAAGTTTTTTATTTCTTAAATCTAAACTAAATTCAGTATCTATCTTCATACTTTCTACATTGTTTAGACTTTCTATATCTTTATTTAAAGCTTTTGTATTTTCTTTTTTAGAAACTATAGCACTTGATACTTCACTTTTTATACTTAACTTATTTTTATTTATAGTATTTAAGTCTTTTATAATTTCTACACCAAATTTACATATTTCATCTTCAAAGAACATAAACTTCTTATATAATGCTTTTGGTGCAGTATCCTTATATTTTTTGTATTCAATTCCTTCATCTAAGAGATATACTTTCTTACCCTTCATAATCATTTTTAGTATAAATCTTTCTTCTTCACTTGTTGAATTCCCAAGTGCTATGTTTGATAATCCTCTCATACAAAGTTTCGAAACTATCACTATTTCACACTCTTTTGTACTTCTATCAAATTCAACTATTTCAAATTCATCTTTTAATAAGTTAAATTTACTACTATCCTGTTCAAATACAATTACAGCTTTAGGTTTACTAGATACTTTCAATTCATTATTGTTTATTTTTTTATAAACTTCTTCTATTATTAGATTTACAAGGTCATCATAATTCATATTTAATCCTCCCTAGAGGTATTTTCTATATTCATCTTTCATACTTTTATGTATTTTTAATACTTCCAACATTGTATATAGTAAATGAAATTAGAAGTTAAATTAATTTATGCTTTCTTTATTATTTTAGCAACAGTCCCTTTTGAATAGCCACATGCATTGGCTTCATCATAATCTATGTGCATGTAAGTTTTAAAGATGTCACTAACTCTTATTACTACATCATCAAATGTTAAAGGTCTCTGACCCATTACCTTAGCTTCAACTATTTCTTTATCACATACATTGAATTTTTCAGCATCCTTAGGAGTCATGTGTATGTGTCTTTTAGCAACCATTAACCCCTTATCAAGTTCAACTTCATCATGTTGTGTTGATATTTTAATACTTAAAGTACCTTCTAAGTCTCCACTTTGTTTTATAGGAGCTTTTAATCCAAGAGTTGAACCATCTGTTAAAGATATTTCTACCTGAGTTTCATTTCTACATGGCCCAAGTACAACTACATTTTTTATACTTCCTTTAGGACCAGTTATTGTGACTCTTTCCTTACAAGCATATTGACCTGGTTGAGATAAGTCTTTTAATTTTGTAAGAGTATATCCTTTACCAAATAATTTATCTACATCTTCTCTACTTAAGTGAACGTGTCTTCCTGATGCCTCAACTTCTATGAATGCTTCTTTTTTAACTCTATTTATTACTTCTTCTACTATTTCATTTAATAGACTCTCCATTGCGTCCTCCAACTACTTATACTTATTAGTTCTAACTTTATATATCATTATCCAAAATACTGACGATAATCTATTAAGTGCCTTTATTAAATCTTCTCTTTGAACATTTCCGTACTCACCTTTAAATGCTTCGTAAGCTGCAAGTTCAACCTCTCGTGTATTGCTTCTTATACTATTTATAGCTACTACTACTTCTCCCATTTCATAACTTGGGAACTCATGTCCTATACCAAAGTATTTTTTAGGATAGTGAGATTGTTCTCTAAGTTCTTGTGGAGTCAATCCTAAAAGTTTAAAATCTTCTAGTTTTTCTTCTAAAACCTCACATCTCATTATATTTCTTACAAAGTCTAATACCTCTTGTAATTCCTTAACAAGCTTTGGCATACCTAGTTTTTGGCAAAGAATCTGTGCTTTTAGTATTTCTGATTCAAGAGAATCTATTTTTCCCCTCAATATTATTCTTTTATGGTCTTTAAAAACTAAAAGATTCCCATTTAATTGAGTCATATGTTCTGGTTTTTCATCCAATTTAGCACCAAATACAGTAGTATATTTATACATTTTCTCTTTAACTACTTCTTTTATAACTTCTTTGGGTTCATTATTTATATCTGAAATCTTATCAATATATTTGAGTTCAATACTTCTCTCAGTTAAATAAGATTTTGCAGAAGGAGTTATTATTTGTCCTTTTTCTATATAAAATTCAGTTACATTGCCTTTGTTTTTTCCTATTTTTCTTTTTATTTCGTTTTCTGTTAAAACACCCATTTTATCACATCTCCTATTAGATGTATAAAAAAGGCTACCTCAAAATACATTGAGTTTATTAGTAAGACTCATTTTTGAGATAGCCTCTTTTTTAATCAAAATTTGAATTTTAAAATTGCTTTTATATTACTCAGCTGATACTTTTGGTAATATAGCATCTACTTCAAAATGTGGTCTTGGTATAACATGAACTGATATTAGTTCTCCAACTCTCTCAGCAGCTGCAGCTCCAGCATCTGTAGCAGCTTTAACAGCTCCAACATCTCCTCTTACCATTACAGTAACTAATCCTCCACCTACTTGTTCTTTTCCTACTAATTGTACATTTGCAGCTTTAACCATTGCATCTGCTGCCTCTATCGCTCCTACTAATCCTTTAGTTTCTATCATTCCTAATGCGTTTGTACTTGCCATAATCTTATCCTCCAAAAATTTAATTTTATAGTTTTTATTTTTAGAAATTTATAGCTATAAATTTCATTGTTTGTTTTAGTTATGCTAGTTCTTTGACTAATCTTTGAACTAGAAGATTTATTAATTCTTCTTTATCAATTGAGTCAAACATTGATTTTTCAACTTGAGATGTATCTCTTCCAAGTTCTTCTATTTCTTTGATTCCATAAGCTACTCTTTTAACATTTATTAAATCAAGTGGACCTACATTGTTTGAAGTTGAACTTCCACCTATTGCACCACAACCAAGTGTTAGTGCTGGCACAAGGTTTGTTGATGCACCTATTCCTCCAAGTGCTGAAGGAGTATTCACAAGTATTCTTGATACTGGCATGTTAAGAGCAAATCTCTTTACCAACTCTTCATCATTTGCATGCATTGAGAAGGTATGACCTGCACCTTCATTTATTAATATTTCTCTACATCTATTCATAATAGCCTCTACATTTTCTTCAACATAGAACGCTAGTATTGGCGTAAGTTTTTCTCTTGAATAGGCTACATTATGACCAACTTTATTTTCTCTTGCAACGAGAACTTTTGTATTTTTAGGTACATTTGTTAAATCTGCTAAATTTGATATTACCTCAACACTCTTACCAACTATTTGTGGATTCATAGTACCATTAGCTCTCAATATGAATTTTGCTAATCTCTCACTTTCTTTTTCATTTAAAATATACGCACCTTGATTTTTAAGTTCTTTTAAAACAGTTTCTTCCATAGATTTTTCTATTACTATAGATTGTTCTGATGCACATATAACACCATTATCAAAAGTTTTAGAATCTATTATTCTTTTGACTGCTAACTTAACATTTGCTGATTTATCTATAAATGCTGGTCCATTTCCAGGTCCAACTCCGATAGCTGGTGTTCCTGAAGAGTAAGCAGCTCTAACCATTGCTTCTCCTCCAGTTGCTAATATTAAGTTTGTATCTTTATGTTTCATTAATTCATTAGTTCCAACTATACTTGGATTAGTTATACATAATATTGAATCCTCTGGAGCTCCAGCTTTTATAGCTGCATCACTTATTATATTAACTGTTTCAAGTATGCATTTTTTTGCATTTGGATGTGGAGAGAAAACTATAGTATTTCCTGCCTTTAAAGATATTATAGTTTTGTATATTACTGTTGATGTTGGGTTTGTTGAAGGTATAAGACCTGCCACAACTCCAACTGGTATAGCTATATCTATCGTATTTGCTTCTTTATCTTCACCAATTATGCCAATAGTTTTTGTATCTTTTAGAGTTTCATAAACTCCCATAGATGCAAAAGTATTTTTAATTACTTTATCTTCCCATTTTCCAAATCCAGTTTCTTCATTTGCCATTTTAGCTAATTTAGTAGCATTATTAAATGTTGCATTTGCAACAGCTTTTACTATTTTATCTATTTGCTCTTGGCTCATTTTAGAAAGTTTCTCTTGAGCCACTTTAGCTCTTTTTACAAGAGTTCTGACTTCTTGTATAGATACCAAATCTTTATCTAAAAGTGTCATAACTATCTATCCCCTCTGCTAAGTTTTTTAACTAAGTTTATCAATTCTTCTTTTTTAAGAACATTTAAATCTTTATAAGTTATTGAAGAGTCTAATTTCTTAGCCATAGCTTTAAGTTTTTTCACGCTGTTCTTTGATAAATCATCTCTATCAAAATCAGAATTTTCTATTTTGACTTGTTCTAATATTTCTTTATTATCATTAGTATTTTCTATTTTTTCCTCATTAGTTTCTGTTAAACTATCATCAACTACTTCAATTTCTTTGTTAATTTTATTTATATCACTATATAGTTTTTCATTATTATTTTCACTATTTTCAGTGCCATCTAAAATTACATTATCTTTTTCCGATAAATTTTTCGATACATTATCAGTTATTTCTAATGTAATTTCAAAGTTTTCCTCTGTATCTTCTGAAACTTCACAGACTTTAGGTTCTTTATTTTTAAATAAAGCATCGGTTACTTCATTATGTATTCTTGGTATAATATGTGATGCTCTTAATGTACCAATTCTAGAAACTGCTATTTCACCTGCTTCTAGAGCTGATTTAACAGCACCAACATCTCCACATATTGTTAAAGTAACAATGCCTGCTCCAACCTTATCAATTTCTAAGATATTAACATTTGCAGATTTTAAACAAGCATCAGAAGCTTCGATTGCAGCAACATATCCTATTACTTCTATTAAGCCTACAGCATCCATTTAATTATCCTAGAATCCTGTTGGATTATCTGCAACTGATTTTACTGCTTCTGCAAATGCATCACATGCTGCTTTACAGGCCGATTGAGAGCCTGTAAGTAATGCTCCACCAAAGTTTGTTTCAGTTGGAGGTGCAAATAATTCGCACATCTTAACATCTGCTGCCTTCATTGCTGCATCCAGCGCATACATTGCTTCAAGTGGCGGTGCTACTAAATAAGCTAATGCCTCACCTTCTCTTATTCCTGCTACTTCTGAAAGGTATGTACCTGTTCTTGATACACAGTGAGCATAATATGCTATTGAATCATCATCATTTGCACTTATAAAAGTTGCTCCATATTCTAGAAAATCAACTACTGCATTTAGACCACTTCTTACTTCTGCTGGACTTGGTCCTGCTATTATCCCTAGTACTTCACCAGCAAGCTTTGTTGAAGCATTTGCAGCACCTGCATACATTGATTTTGCATACACAACATCAACTTCTGAAGCTTTAGTTGCTTCATCAAGAGCTGTGTATGTAACATCATCACAGTCTGCAGTTATTAAACCTAAACTTTTGTGATGTGATTTTAGTTCTAGTTTTTGTGCCATTTCTGGACTTATATTTGAAATTATCTTAATTCCTAATATATTAGGACGAATTACATCGTTTTTCATATTCTACACTCCCTCGACTTTATTTAAGGTCTATTCCTGAAGCTTTTTTATCTAACATAGTTTTTATAAGTTCAGCTATATGAGCACCTGCTTCAACTGCAGTTGTTCCACCTTTGTGAATGTTTGATATAACTGTTCTCTTTGCTTCTGCCATTCCTATATATGGCTTATATGCTATATATGCTGACATTGATTCAGCAGTAACTAATCCTGGTCTTTCTCCAACCAACATACATATAACTTCACAACCTAATTCTTCACCTAAGTGGTCCATAGCACCAACTCTACAATGTTTAACAAATAAAATTTCACTTGAATCTATTCCGTACATTTTTAGACCTTGTTTTATAGCTGGCACGCAGTCTTTTAAGTTTGCTTCTATAGCTGCTGAACTAAGCCCGTCTCCTACTAACATCAAAACCCTTTGATTTGTTCCAAGTTTAGATTTTATATTATTTATAGTTTCTGGAGAGAATTTTCTTCCTAAATCTGGTCTTGTTAAGTATTCATCTTTATCACTACATAAAGTTTCTACTGCAAACATATTGTTTTCTTTTATAAATTCTTCATCTACATAAGAGAAAACAGCATCTTGTGCAGCAGCATGGTCTGCTCTAAATCTTAAAACTGTTTCTGTTTTATATCTAGTACCAGCTCTTCCTATACCTATTCTTGCAGGCGTTTTAGACTTTATATCTAAATAAGCTTCTGCGTCCTTTGGATTTTTTACTAGTAATTGCTTTCTTATATCAACTTCTGTTATGTCATCTATACAAGCATCATTATCTATTACAACTTCAGTCACTTTTTTAACAGTTTCAGATACAACATTAGTATCTAATTCTCCAACCATTTGTCCAACTAACTGTTCTACTAATGCTTTTAAATCCTTCTCATTCATACTAAATACCTCCTATCCTAATAATAGAGATGCGTCTCCCGCTAAATCTGTTAATTTACCATCTTTAGAGAATCCCATCTTTTCCATCCAAGCATCAAATTCTTTTATTGCTGTTAGTCCAAACATTTCCCTAAGTGATGCTGTTTCATGGTATCCTGTTGTTTGATAGTTAAGCATAACATCATCTCCATGAGGTATTCCCATAAAGTATGTACATCCTGCTGTTGTTAGTAATATAGCTAAGTTTTCCATATCATTTTGGTCAGCTTTCATATGGTTAGTGTAGCAAACATCAACACCCATTGGTAATCCATGTAATTTACCCATAAAATGGTCTTCAAGTCCTGCTCTTACAACTTCTCTAGCATCATATAAATATTCTGGTCCTATAAATCCAACAACTGTATTTACTAAGAATGGTTCATACTTTTTAGCAAATCCATAGCATCTAGCTTCCATAGTAACCTGGTCTATTCCATGATGTGCTTCTGAAGATAATTCTGAACCTTGTCCAGTTTCAAAATACATGACATTAGGTCCTGTAGCTGTTCCGTGTTTTAAAGCTAATTGTCTAGCTTCTTCTATAGTATCGCCATTGAATCCAAATGCTTCATTTCCTTTTTCAGAACCTGCTATAGATTGGAATATTAAATCTGCAGGAGCACCATTTCTTATCGCTTCCATTTGTGTAGTAACATGGGCTAATACACATGTTTGAGTTGGTATTTGATATTTTTGCTTTACCTCTTCAAATCTTTTTAATACTTTAGTAACACTTTCAACCGAGTCATCAACTGGGTTTAATCCAAGCACTGCATCTCCTATACCAAAAGTTAGACCTTCAAGAAGCGATGCAAGTATTCCATCTGGGTCATCTGTTGGATGATTAGGTTGAAGTCTTGCTGATAATGTTCCATGTTCTCCTATAGTTGTATTACAGTGGGCTGTAACCTTTATCTTCTTAGCAGCATAAACTAAGTCCATATTTGACATTAGTTTTGCAACTGCTGCGATAATCTCAGAAGTTAACCCTCTTGATATTCTTCTTATATCAGCACTTGTAGTATTTGAATCTAATAACCATTCTCTAAGTTCAGATACTGTCCAGTCCTTTATTTCTGCATAAACTTTTTCATTTACAGCATCTTGTATTATTCTTGTTACTTCATCTTCTTCATATGCTACTGCAGGATTATTTCTTATATCCTCTAGTTTTATATGTGATAAAACAACTTTTGCTGCTATCCTTTCTTCAGCTGATTGTGCTGCAAGACCTGCTAATTTATCTCCTGATTTTTCTTCATTAGCTTTAGCCATTACATCATATAAGCCTTTAAACTGATAAGTACGTCCAAATAATTTTGTCTTTAAAATCATTTACTTACCCCCTTCTATTAATTAAAAACTAATGTTTTTATTACCACAGGTAAAACCTTACCTTCAACTATAGGTTTTCCAATGTCAATATAATCTCCATTTTCAACCTTTACACTATCAATACAAACAATATCTTTTTTATAGTTCAATAATGCATATATTGCTTGACCTAGCACCTTTGCCATATCATTTTCAACGATTACCACAAAAGGCAAATTATTTTCTATAATTTGTTTCATTCCATCTACAAATCCTTTAGCATACTCTTGTATATCTAAAAAAGTAGGATTTTTCTTGCCTATCATAGCTATAGCAACTTTCTGTAAATCATTTTCCAATTTAAACCAGTTAAGTTTATTTTCTATGGATTCACTAATTTGTTTTGAAGTACCAATCTCTTCATCAACTGATAATTTTAAAACTGGTAAATTTTTAATTGGGAATGACTCACTAGTGTAGGTTATTGTACTTCCACTTACTTCAGTAGTGTGAGAACCTGCACCAACCACTGTTGCTCTTATTGTTTCTATTGATTTGACTACATTTACTTTTTTAAGGTATTCGCAATTTTTTACTGCTTGCCCAAGTAAAATTCCCAAATCACCATATTCAAAATAATCCTTTACTTCTCCATTGTAGTAAATATAATCTGCTACTCCACCTGAGAATGAAACATTTTTAATTTTTTCATCTATACTTATCGACTTATTAGTTATTATAAAATCAAATAAAGGCGTTTGAGATTTTAATCCTATACTTTCCATTAATAAATTAACCATTATATTAACTATTGGTTTTGTATTTTCTATTGTAGCTACAGTTCCTACTTGAAGATTTAAGTTATTATCTTTTATGATTTTATCTATTTTAGGCGAAATATAAGTTATCTTCTTACTTGCTTTATCTACCTTTATAAGCCTTCCACCTATATCCAAACACCCAGTATCAGTTACTTCTCCCCTTTTAAATGAAGCTATGTTACTAGTTCCCCCACCTATGTCTATATTTACAATTGTAGTTGAATGTTCTTTTGAATAAATATGAGCCCCTGCTCCTTTTCCTGATATTATACTTTCTAAATCAGGTCCTGCTGTTGCAACGACAAAGTCTCCAGCAAATCCACTTAAAGTATGAAGTACATCATTTGCATTTTCTTTTCTAGCTGTTTCACCAGTTATTATTACTGCTCCTGTATGTATATCTACTTTAGATATATTTGCTTTTTTATATTCATTTTCAACTATTTCTTTTATTTGTTGTCCATTTATTTCTTTGTTTGAAATAAGAGGAGTAAAATAAACTTTACTTTTATAAATAATTTCCTTGTCTACTATACTTATCCTAGATACCGAAAAATTTGATTCAGTATTTTCTACTATTAATTTAGAAAAAATCAATTGAGTAGTACTTGTCCCAATGTCAATACCAACACTTAATAATTCTTCTCTCATTTTCTCACCTCCTAAAATTTAAGTATGTCTTAAACAAGCAAAGAGGCTTAAAGCTATAATAAATATTTGTTAAATCAAATATATTTATAAGTTTTATAAATATATTTAATTAACTTAATCTATTAATAACTTTAAGCCTCTTTGCTCAATTAAAACTACTACTTTGTAGATGAGTTATTATCTAATATTAATTTATGTAGGTATAGTAATTAACACTTCGGTTCCATTTTTACTGCTCTTTCTTTTTATACTTCCTTTTAGCATTTGAGTTATATAACTATCTATTATATATGTTCCTAAACTATTTTTATTTATATTATCACTATCAAATCCAATTCCATCATCTATAATAGCGATATTTCTCAAACCATTATCTTTATTTACTAATATCTGTATATTACCACGTTCTCTATTCTTGAAAGCATGGTCATAACAGTTTTGTAGTACTTCATTTATAACTAAAAGTATGGCTGTTGCTTTTTCTCCACTAATTTTAAAGTCTTCACCTGTTATACATATATCGATATCTTTATTAAACAGATATCCGCCTTGAATATTTGATACTAATAAATTTATACCTTCTAATATAGATATATTATTATCGATTTCCTTAGATAATAAGTAATGAGTTGAAAGAATTGCAAACACTCTATTTGTTATATTATCTAGACATTGTTTAACTTCCTCGTTTTGAGACAATCTACTTTGTTTTTTTATTATAGATATTACTGTATGAAGATTGTTTTTTACTCTATGATGAGTTTCTCTTATAGCTACTGTTTTTAAAATTAGTTCTTCTTCTTTTCGTTTTAAATCACTTATATCTTGTACTATTTTACAAACCTTAAATTCATCATCTTTGATGTATATGGTTTTTATTTTAAAAAACATATTACCTATTGAAACTTCATTTGTTTCATCATAATTCTCATCTATCAATATATCTTCAAACACTGTATGCTCTATGTATAAATCGTTGTAATGCATATCTTGTATATCACATTCAAACCCAATACTTTTATACATGTCAGTTGCAATACGATTTTTAATTTTCAGCTTTCCATTTTTATCAAATATAAGTATAGCAGAATTTAAATTATCAACTAAAAAGTCATTATTTTCTATCAATTTTATAAACTGATGTGAATTTTTATTTTCTTCATCTTCGTTAGTGTCAAACTCATTTTTAACTTCACTACTTATATCTTTTTCAACTATTAATACTGCTAGAATTTTGTCATCCAATGTTATTGGTTGAATATTCTGTTTAACCAGTTTATATTCTTGTGTTAAAGCCTTAATATCTCGTGCTCTTTCTCCAGTCTTTAAGCACTTTATAACTCCTGGTTCATTTTCAATTAGAGCTTTTTTTCCTATAACATTTTCACAGTATAATGACTTTTCTTTAGGTCTACCATGTGCCACCACAATTGCTTCATCATCACATTTACTTAATACATCTATAAAAACATCAGCCTCATAAAAGTTAGCCATTAAATCTAAGGATTTTGATACTTCTATAATTTTTTCAATTTCATTTTTATTTAAGTATGTTTGTGTAATTGCTATTTTTTTTATCGTATTAATCATCTAATTTAGAATTTACTTTCTCTAAATCTTTTTTCATTCTTTCAAATTCATTTACTTTATTTAAACACATTTCTATAGTTGGTATAAGTGATTTTTCACTTGCTGTCTTTACTAAATATCCATAAGCACCTATACTTTTAGCTTTTTCTATGTATTCTTTATCTTCAAATGAAGTTAATAAAAGTACTCCACCTGCTAGATTTTCCTTACATATTATTTTACCTGCCTTTATACCATCAAGAATTGGCATTTCTATATCCATTATAACTAAATCAGGCTTATGTTTTTTACACATTTCAACAGCTTCAAACCCATCGCATGCTTCTCCTATTATTTCATAACCATTATTTTCTAGGACATCTTTTATATCCATCCTTAACAGTGGTTCATCATCAACCAATAGTATTTTTTTCCCCATGTTCCTACCTCACTTAAAGATTAAATCTTCTTAAAATAGTTTTATATATATTTTTATGTTTTTATAAAATGCTAAATTTATATTTTATTTAACTCTCTGTTTAATTTAATTCTATCATATTTTTGAGTTAAAAAAATATTTTCCCCTAAATTTCGTCTATTTTTTTAGATTTTTCTAGATATTCAAACAATTTTTCAAGTCCTATACCATCAATTGTATCTATTTTAAATATTTGACTTGCTCCTGCTAGTGATAATCGTTCATAAGCTATATTAATTTCATCTTCAGTAGACATATTTATTTTGGTTATAATTCCTATTACATCTTTACAAAACATACTTGCAAATCCTGGTGCTATATAATTTTCTTCTTGTGTAGCATCATATACTATTGCTATAATTTTTGCATCTACAGATGTTGTTATCAATGCATTGTACAAGCTTCTATTTTCCATATATTCACCTGGAGTGTCTATTGCATCATTGTAAAGTTCTACTGATTGGGTTTTCTTGTATTTCAATTCCAATTGGTCTAGTTTTTGGCACAAAGTGGTTTTACCACTTCCTGTTTTTCCCATAAAAATTATATTTTTCATTGTATTATTATGTCCTTGTTATTTTAGTAGATGAGAAGTTCAACATATTTCCTAAAACTTCTAAAACATCATTTAATGCTGATTCTACAGAACTTACATCACCTGATATTACTACAGAACCACTAAATCTATCTATAAACCCCAAAGATACATTTGAAGATTTTGTAGCAACATCTGCTGCTATTATTGATGCTTCACTTGGTGTTATTGTGAGTATTCCTATCGCATCTTTTTTATCAAGCACTAATCCTAATTTCTTATATATATCTTCATTAGGATTGGCTATTATATGTGCCAATGTAACCTGTTTTCCAGGAACATATTCTTGAATAACTCTTTGCTTAGATTCTTCAGCCAAATTTATTCCCTGCTTTCTTTAAGTATAGTTTATTAAAAAATTACTTGCTAAAAATAAAAGGAGCTCCATAAGAATAATATTAATATTCCTAAGAAGCTCCATTGCTTTTTTACTAAAATATCACACCTTTGTGATACCTTTATTATAGTTTTCTGCTTTATATTTGTCAATATATAATTTATATTTTTAAAAACATTTTCCCTATTTGTATAATATTATGTTTACATGTAATAAAATGTAGTTATTTAATATTATTTAATATGTTTATTATATCCTCTTCAGTTGGTACCTTAGGGTTGGTTAATGTACAAGTATCTTTTATGGCAAGCCTTGCTATTTCTCTCTCTTCATTAATTATATCTTCTAGACTTAATTTACACTGTGTCAATTTAGTTGGCATATTCATTTCTTTTTGCAGTTTCTTTATTTCATTTACTAAGTTTTTAACAGCTATTCTTATATTACCATTACCAAACCCTACTAATTCTGCTATTTGTGCATATTTTATAGCTGTATCTGAGTAAGCTATGTTGGTATATCCTATTATTGATGAATTATATTCTATAACATGTGGAAGTAATATTGAGTTTGTTCTTCCATGTGGTATATGAAATTTTCCGCCTAATACATGCGCTATAGAATGATTTATACCAAGTGATGTTTGGTTAAATGCCATACCTGCTAAACAAGATGCATTGTGCATTTTTTCTCTAGCTTCTATATCATTTCCATCTTTGTATGCTTTTAATAAATACTTAAATACTAATTTTATAGCTTTTTCAGCAAGTGCATCAGAAAAATCATTAGCATTTGTGGATACATAAGCCTCTATTGCATGTGTTAATACATCTATACCTGTATCTGCTGTTATAAAATTTGGTACAGTTTTTACAAGTTCTGGGTCTAGTATTGCCATATTTGGAAGTAAATCATCACTTACTAATGGATATTTACACCCTTTTTGATTATCTGTTATTACAGAAAATGATGTTACTTCTGAACCTGTTCCACTTGTTGTTGGTATTGCTATAAATTCTATATCATTAGCATTTAATATTTTTTTAGAAAAATCCATTATAGATTTTGCAGCATCTATAGCAGAACCTCCTCCTAATGCTATTATTATATCTGGATTCATAGATTTAAATTTTTCTACTCCTGCTACTATTGTTTCTATTGGTGGGTCTGGTACTATTTCTTCAAAAACTTGATATGTTGAATTTATTAAGTTAAATGTTATTTTATCTATTGTTTTTGATTTAACCATAAATGGGTCTGTTATTATTAATACATGTTTATCTTTTAATTCTTGTAGTGCTTTTAATGCTCCTTCTCCAAATTTTATTTTGGTTTTAATTTCAAAGTTATTCAAATTTATCTCCTCCTTAAATTCAATGCACAAAAAAGCTCCATAGATAAAATCTATGGAGCTCCTTTGCTCTTTTAACACTTCATTGTGTTATATTAAAATATACTATTTGATTAATCTAATGTCAAGTTAATAGTATATAAAATACATCTAGATATTTTCTCATTTGTATATCTCTTTTTTATATTTAATCTTTAATTTTCTAAATCAATAATCGAAATTTATGCATCAGTTTTACTTACTTTTAAGTCTTCTTCTAAAGTATTAAAAGCTTTATCCAAAACTTCTTTAGAATATTTTTTGCTTACTATATTTACAAACCATCTAGCTTTAGCCATTTCTATTTCATTAAGTTTAGCCTCATCTTTAGGAAAAATCTCTATAACTTTGATTTCCATACACAAACCTCCTACAAAGTTTTTGCTATAAGGCTTAATTTTAAAAATTCTTCCTTATAAAATCATTTAGATTATAACTTTTTATATTAGTTTATGAAGTTATAGATTTGTCCTGATACAACTAAGTACTAAATTTAATGTATCTGCTGATTATTTACTAGATTTTTCGTGATATAGAAGTAAAATCTAAGAGACTGATAAAACTGATTTAGAATTTAAAAAGCAAAGAAATAAAAGAAATAAATAGTCATATATTATAAAGAATAGATTTATGATATTGTTAAAAGTTATGGTATTTTTTTAGCATTGAATACAATATAAATAACTACCTAACTTATAGGAGGTTTTAATTTTGAAAGCTGCAATTTATTCAAGAAAATCAAAGTTTACTGGTAAAGGTGAATCTATAGAAAATCAAATACAACTATGTATGGACTATGCTAAGTCTGTTGGTATAAAAGATTTTTTAATATATGAAGATGAAGGCTTTAGCGGTGGTAATATAGATAGACCTCAATTTAAGAAAATGATGCAAGATGCGAAAGCAAAAAAGTTTGATTATCTTGTGTGCTATAGATTAGATAGAATATCAAGAAATGTATCTGACTTCTCTACTTTAATAGAAAAACTAAATAAACTAGATATATCTTTTATATCTATCAAAGAGCAATTTGACACTTCTACCCCAATGGGAAGAGCTATGATGTTTATATCTAGTGTATTTGCACAGCTTGAAAGAGAAACAATAGCTGAACGTATAAAAGATAATATGTATGAACTTGCTCGTACTGGAAGATGGCTAGGTGGCAAAACTCCTCATGGATTTAGCAGTAAAAAGATTAAATACTTAGATGAAAACCTAAAAGAAAGAAGCATGTATCAGTTAGAAGTTAGTGATGGTGAAATGGAAGTTGTTAAAATAGTTTATGCTAAGTATCTAGAACTTAGGTCTCTATCTCAATTATACAAATATGTTTATCACAATGGAATAAAGGGTCCTCGTGGTGGTAAATTTGACCCTAGTTCATTATCTGGTATACTTAGAAGTCCTGCTTATGTGAAAGCTAATGATGTTGTTGTAGAATATCTTAGAAATAACAATATGGAAGTTATCGGTACTCCTGATAATGAATGTGGAATACTTACTTATGCTAAAAATACATCTACACCTATAGCAGCTATTGCTAAACATAAAGGAATTATAGATTCTACTACTTGGCTTGAAGTTCAAGGTTTACTTGATGCTAATCGTGATAAGAGTCCAAGAACTGCTACTGGTAAAGTTGCTTTATTATCAGGACTTTTAAAATGTTCTAAGTGTGGTTCTAATATGAGAATTACTTATAAAGGTAAACGAACTGATGAAGAATTAAAGTATTATTATGTATGTGGTACTAAAAAGAATCTCGGTGTTGATGCCTGTAATTGTAAAAATCTTAATGGGCCTTTAGTTGAAGATATTATTATTGAAAGAATTAAAAATTGTAATGTTGAATCTATTATAGATGCTTTTCATGAAAATAAGATTAAAGTTGATGATGTATCAAATAGCGTTAAAAATGAGATTGATTTATTTAGGAATTCTATTGAGGATAAGGAAAAGAGCATTGGGAATTTGGTTATGGAGCTTGCTAAAAATACTGGTAGTGTTGCTTCTGATTATATTATCTCTCAGATTGAAAGTTTAAATAATGAAATTGAAGAATTAAGGATTAGGTTTAGAAACTTAGAAGATAAAAGTGTTGATATTAAAAATGCCAGTGTTAATTTAGATATTGTTGTTAGTAATTTAGAAAAGTTTAATGATATGGTTGATAATGCTAATCTGGATAATAAGAAGTTATTGCTTTCTACTCTTGTTGATTCTATAGTTTGGGATAGTTCTAGTGGTGCTCTTAGTATTGTTTATATGGGTGCTGACATGGATGACTTAGTTTCTGTTGTCTGATAGGTCGCACTTCTGTAGTGATGGCAGATGCCCTTTCTATAAAAGTGCAACTTTAGAAATTAATCTATTTTTTTGTTTAAATACATCCATTTAGATTCTAACTCTTTTATCATATCATCCTCTATTCTTACTCCAAATGATTTAATGCTCTAATACTGGTTATTCCATGATTTAATAATGAATATAATGAAATATTATGTGCTTTAATATCCCAACAAATGAGTCTTCCAAATATGCGGGAGTTTCCTGGTGGTAAAGTTGAAAAAGATGAGTCTCTTGAGAGTGCAATTGAGTGTGAAATAAAGGTTTCTATATTGACAGTTTTGCAATAAAGTTATAATATTAATAGGATTGTAGTTTTTTATAGCATATGGAAAATTATGTTCATTTTAAAACTATTAATAAATATAATTGTTTATATTTGGATAATCGTAAAATTAAAATAAAGGATGATAAAAAATGACAGAACAAAATTTAAGCTTGATTGATGAAGTTAAAAGAAGAAGAACCTTTGCAATCATTTCCCATCCCGATGCAGGAAAAACTACATTAACTGAAAAGTTTCTATTATATGGTGGTGCCATTCGTGAAGCAGGATCGGTTAAATCAAGAAGATCTCAAAAACGTGCAGTATCTGACTGGATGGAAATTGAAAAACAAAGAGGTATATCTGTTGCATCAAGTGTTCTTCAATTTGAATATAATAACTTTTGTATAAATATTCTTGACACTCCAGGGCATCAAGATTTCAGTGAGGACACTTATAGGACTCTTATGGCAGCAGACTGTGCAGTAATGGTTATTGACTCTGCTAAAGGTGTCGAGGATCAGACAAAGAAATTATTCCAAGTTTGTAAAATGAGAGGAATACCAATTTTTACTTTTATAAATAAAATGGACCGTCAAGGAAAGGATCCCTTTGAACTACTTGAAGATATTGAAAATGTTCTAGGAATTCGCTCTTGCCCAGTAAACTGGCCAATTGGTTCTGGTAAAGAGTTCAAAGGTGTGTTTAATCGTCATAAAAACCAAGTTGAACTATTTGATGATGGTAACCATGGACAATCTATTGCTAAGTCTACAACTGGAGATATATCTGATGAAAAATTTAATACTTTATTAGGTGATGCTCTTCATGAAAAACTACTAGAAGATATTGAACTTTTAGATATTGCTGGAGATAATTTTAATTTAGACGGAGTATTAAATGGTGAATTGACACCTGTGTTCTTCGGAAGTGCCCTTACTAACTTTGGTGTAGAACCATTTTTAGAATCGTTTCTAGAAATAACACCTCCGCCAAATCCTCGTAGCAGTAATTTAGGTGATATTGACCCTAATTCTAATAGCTTCTCAGGATTTATATTTAAGATTCAAGCTAATATGGATAAATCTCATAGAGATAGAATTGCATTTTTAAGAATTTGCTCTGGTAAATTTGAAAAAGGTATGACAGTAACTCATGTACAAAGAAACAAAAAGGTTAAACTTTCACAACCTCAACAGTTTGTAGCACAAGACCGTGTTATAATAGATTCAGCTTATCCAGGAGACATTATAGGGATACATGATCCAGGAATATTTAATATTGGTGATACATTAAGTGAAAAAAAATCAAATTTACAGTACACTGGCATACCACAATTTGCTCCTGAACATTTTGTAAGAGTATCTACAAAGAATGCTCTTAAAAGAAAACAGTTCTTAAAAGGACTTACACAATTATCAGAAGAAGGTACTATACAGATATACAAACAACCTAATTTTGGTATGGAAGAACTTATTGTAGGAGTAGTTGGAGTTCTTCAGTTTGAAGTTTTAGAATATCGTCTAAAACAAGAATATGGTGTTGATATGATAATGAACACACTACCTTATCGTTATATACGTTGGATTGAACCTGATACTTTTAAATCGGATAAGCTTTCAACACCAATGGATACAATATTAGTTGAAGATAAAAATAGCAATCCAGTATTGTTATTTCAAAATGAATGGTCTATTAGACATCTAATTGAGAGAAATGAAAATTTAGTTTTAAGAGAAACTTCTTTATAAAAAAATAAATGTTAATCCCCCTACGTCTATTTTTAAACGTAGGGGGAATTATTTATTTGATTATTATTAACTTAATTCAGTTTCTTGTTAATTTTGAGATGCCCAATCTGCTGGATATGTTACATATATAAATCTAGCATAATCAGGTACAGAAAATTGTATTTTACTTCCTTTTGGTATAAATATTAACTCACCTGAAGAAGCAGAAACCTTTCTTCCATCTATTACTATATCTAAAGTTCCATCTATTACATAATCTATTTCATCATAGTTTAGAGTCCAGTCAAAAGTTGTTTCCTTCATTTCCATCATACCACAACCTAATCTTGGGCTTTCCTCTAATGTAAATAAATCTTTTGTGTAAACTACATCCCTTGGGTTTCCTGTATCTAATCTATCAGATTCACTAACCTTTACAGTTGGTAATTTTATAGAAGTTATTCCACTAACATCTTTATTTCTAACAAAATCTACAGTATCTTTAGTTCCATTTATTTTTTCTTCTATTATTTGTCTTACTAATGTTTCAATTAAGTTTTTATCTATATTTGCTATATCCATCTTATACATTCTCCTTCTTTAATGTCTTACTTGCTATAACCATAGCTAATAAGACTGCTGTTATACCACCAACTAATTTAGCAACTATCATTGGTGTTATCATATTAGCATTAAATCCTGCTGTAAATCCTAAATGATCTCCAAATACGAATGCTGCTGATACAGAAAATGCTATGTTTATTATCTTTCCTCTATTATCCATATCTTTCATCATACCAAACATTGGTATACAGTTAGCTAAACTTGCAACAAGCCCTGCAGCTGATACATCATTCATTCCAAGAACTTTTCCTAAAGCCATTAATGGTTTATTAAATACCTTTGTTATAACAAATACTAATGGAAATGCTCCTGCTAAAACTATTGCAATATCTCCAACTATTTCTATACCTTCACCTATTGGCTTCATTCCAGGTATTACAACTATCCCTGTTAAGGCTTCAACTATTGCAGCAGCAAGTCCTAAAGTTATAACTATCACTACACCCTTTCCAAAATATGTAAATCCTTTTATCATAGCATTTTCAAATTTCAATAATCCAAGTGCTATAACGACTGCAAATATTATTATTGGTATCAAGTTCCTAAGAACCATCATTACTTCAAATCCTGCAACTAATCCACCAACAAATGCTCCAATAGGTATTGTTATTATCCCTGCAAGTATTCCTGTTGCTAAGAATTTTTGGTCTTCTTTTTCAATTATTCCAAGTGCAACTGGTATTATAAACACTATTGTAGGTCCCATCATAGCACCTACTATTAATCCTCCAAATAATCCAGCATTAGGGTCTTTTGCAAGCTCAAGTGCAAGTGGTGCACCACCCATATCATTAGCTAACAAACTTCCAGCAAACATAGCTGGGTCAGCTCCAAGCATATCAAACACTGGTACTACAATTGGTCTTAATACATCAGCAAGAACTGGTGCTAGACATATAACACCTACCATTGCAACTGCAAGTGAACCCATTGCCATTATACCTTCTTCAAATTGTTCTCCAAGACCAAATTTACTACCTATACATTTATCTATAGCCCCAAGTACCATGAAGACTACCATTACATAGATTATAATTTCATTTATACTCATAGTTCCCCCATTATTTTATTAGATTTTTTATTATTTGACTGTCTACTGATGATATTACAGTCTTATATATTGTGAATTTAATTTCTATACCTTTATCTATACTTTTAAACTCTATAGTGCCTATACTTTTATTCATCAAACACTTCAAATGAATCGACTACTCCAACTATCGTTGCATCTACTGGAACATGAACTTTTTCAATCGATTCTCTAGCTGAGGAACCTTTGGATATAAGAACTAAGTCTCCATTTCCTGCTCCTGCATTATCGGCTGCAACCATGAAGCCTTCCTTGTACGTGTCTTTAGTTTTTAAAATTTTTACAACTAAAAGTTTTTGACCACATAATTTTTCATCTTTTCTTGTGGCCCAAACATTACCTACAACTTTTCCTATATCCATAAAATTACCTCCTTACACTTTCTTTAGTTTGAGATGGTGTATTTTCATAAAGTCTACAGCTAATGGCGTTATTATACTTTTTTTATTAACTAGTATATTTTTAACTCCATTTATAGTTGGTTTTCTTAAGTCAGCTTCTGATATAAGTTTTTTATTTCTTAAATCTAAACTAAATTCAGTATCTATCTTCATACTTTCTACATTGTTTAGACTTTCTATATCTTTATTTAAAGCTTTTGTATTTTCTTTTTTAGAAACTATAGCACTTGATACTTCACTTTTTATACTTAACTTATTTTTATTTATAGTATTTAAGTCTTTTATAATTTCTACACCAAATTTACATATTTCATCTTCAAAGAACATAAACTTCTTATATAATGCTTTTGGTGCAGTATCCTTATATTTTTTGTATTCAATTCCTTCATCTAAGAGATATACTTTCTTACCCTTCATAATCATTTTTAGTATAAATCTTTCTTCTTCACTTGTTGAATTCCCAAGTGCTATGTTTGATAATCCTCTCATACAAAGTTTCGAAACTATCACTATTTCACACTCTTTTGTACTTCTATCAAATTCAACTATTTCAAATTCATCTTTTAATAAGTTAAATTTACTACTATCCTGTTCAAATACAATTACAGCTTTAGGTTTACTAGATACTTTCAATTCATTATTGTTTATTTTTTTATAAACTTCTTCTATTATTAGATTTACAAGGTCATCATAATTCATATTTAATCCTCCCTAGAGGTATTTTCTATATTCATCTTTCATACTTTTATGTATTTTTAATACTTCCAACATTGTATATAGTAAATGAAATTAGAAGTTAAATTAATTTATGCTTTCTTTATTATTTTAGCAACAGTCCCTTTTGAATAGCCACATGCATTGGCTTCATCATAATCTATGTGCATGTAAGTTTTAAAGATGTCACTAACTCTTATTACTACATCATCAAATGTTAAAGGTCTCTGACCCATTACCTTAGCTTCAACTATTTCTTTATCACATACATTGAATTTTTCAGCATCCTTAGGAGTCATGTGTATGTGTCTTTTAGCAACCATTAACCCCTTATCAAGTTCAACTTCATCATGTTGTGTTGATATTTTAATACTTAAAGTACCTTCTAAGTCTCCACTTTGTTTTATAGGAGCTTTTAATCCAAGAGTTGAACCATCTGTTAAAGATATTTCTACCTGAGTTTCATTTCTACATGGCCCAAGTACAACTACATTTTTTATACTTCCTTTAGGACCAGTTATTGTGACTCTTTCCTTACAAGCATATTGACCTGGTTGAGATAAGTCTTTTAATTTTGTAAGAGTATATCCTTTACCAAATAATTTATCTACATCTTCTCTACTTAAGTGAACGTGTCTTCCTGATGCCTCAACTTCTATGAATGCTTCTTTTTTAACTCTATTTATTACTTCTTCTACTATTTCATTTAATAGACTCTCCATTGCGTCCTCCAACTACTTATACTTATTAGTTCTAACTTTATATATCATTATCCAAAATACTGACGATAATCTATTAAGTGCCTTTATTAAATCTTCTCTTTGAACATTTCCGTACTCACCTTTAAATGCTTCGTAAGCTGCAAGTTCAACCTCTCGTGTATTGCTTCTTATACTATTTATAGCTACTACTACTTCTCCCATTTCATAACTTGGGAACTCATGTCCTATACCAAAGTATTTTTTAGGATAGTGAGATTGTTCTCTAAGTTCTTGTGGAGTCAATCCTAAAAGTTTAAAATCTTCTAGTTTTTCTTCTAAAACCTCACATCTCATTATATTTCTTACAAAGTCTAATACCTCTTGTAATTCCTTAACAAGCTTTGGCATACCTAGTTTTTGGCAAAGAATCTGTGCTTTTAGTATTTCTGATTCAAGAGAATCTATTTTTCCCCTCAATATTATTCTTTTATGGTCTTTAAAAACTAAAAGATTCCCATTTAATTGAGTCATATGTTCTGGTTTTTCATCCAATTTAGCACCAAATACAGTAGTATATTTATACATTTTCTCTTTAACTACTTCTTTTATAACTTCTTTGGGTTCATTATTTATATCTGAAATCTTATCAATATATTTGAGTTCAATACTTCTCTCAGTTAAATAAGATTTTGCAGAAGGAGTTATTATTTGTCCTTTTTCTATATAAAATTCAGTTACATTGCCTTTGTTTTTTCCTATTTTTCTTTTTATTTCGTTTTCTGTTAAAACACCCATTTTATCACATCTCCTATTAGATGTATAAAAAAGGCTACCTCAAAATACATTGAGTTTATTAGTAAGACTCATTTTTGAGATAGCCTCTTTTTTAATCAAAATTTGAATTTTAAAATTGCTTTTATATTACTCAGCTGATACTTTTGGTAATATAGCATCTACTTCAAAATGTGGTCTTGGTATAACATGAACTGATATTAGTTCTCCAACTCTCTCAGCAGCTGCAGCTCCAGCATCTGTAGCAGCTTTAACAGCTCCAACATCTCCTCTTACCATTACAGTAACTAATCCTCCACCTACTTGTTCTTTTCCTACTAATTGTACATTTGCAGCTTTAACCATTGCATCTGCTGCCTCTATCGCTCCTACTAATCCTTTAGTTTCTATCATTCCTAATGCGTTTGTACTTGCCATAATCTTATCCTCCAAAAATTTAATTTTATAGTTTTTATTTTTAGAAATTTATAGCTATAAATTTCATTGTTTGTTTTAGTTATGCTAGTTCTTTGACTAATCTTTGAACTAGAAGATTTATTAATTCTTCTTTATCAATTGAGTCAAACATTGATTTTTCAACTTGAGATGTATCTCTTCCAAGTTCTTCTATTTCTTTGATTCCATAAGCTACTCTTTTAACATTTATTAAATCAAGTGGACCTACATTGTTTGAAGTTGAACTTCCACCTATTGCACCACAACCAAGTGTTAGTGCTGGCACAAGGTTTGTTGATGCACCTATTCCTCCAAGTGCTGAAGGAGTATTCACAAGTATTCTTGATACTGGCATGTTAAGAGCAAATCTCTTTACCAACTCTTCATCATTTGCATGCATTGAGAAGGTATGACCTGCACCTTCATTTATTAATATTTCTCTACATCTATTCATAATAGCCTCTACATTTTCTTCAACATAGAACGCTAGTATTGGCGTAAGTTTTTCTCTTGAATAGGCTACATTATGACCAACTTTATTTTCTCTTGCAACGAGAACTTTTGTATTTTTAGGTACATTTGTTAAATCTGCTAAATTTGATATTACCTCAACACTCTTACCAACTATTTGTGGATTCATAGTACCATTAGCTCTCAATATGAATTTTGCTAATCTCTCACTTTCTTTTTCATTTAAAATATACGCACCTTGATTTTTAAGTTCTTTTAAAACAGTTTCTTCCATAGATTTTTCTATTACTATAGATTGTTCTGATGCACATATAACACCATTATCAAAAGTTTTAGAATCTATTATTCTTTTGACTGCTAACTTAACATTTGCTGATTTATCTATAAATGCTGGTCCATTTCCAGGTCCAACTCCGATAGCTGGTGTTCCTGAAGAGTAAGCAGCTCTAACCATTGCTTCTCCTCCAGTTGCTAATATTAAGTTTGTATCTTTATGTTTCATTAATTCATTAGTTCCAACTATACTTGGATTAGTTATACATAATATTGAATCCTCTGGAGCTCCAGCTTTTATAGCTGCATCACTTATTATATTAACTGTTTCAAGTATGCATTTTTTTGCATTTGGATGTGGAGAGAAAACTATAGTATTTCCTGCCTTTAAAGATATTATAGTTTTGTATATTACTGTTGATGTTGGGTTTGTTGAAGGTATAAGACCTGCCACAACTCCAACTGGTATAGCTATATCTATCGTATTTGCTTCTTTATCTTCACCAATTATGCCAATAGTTTTTGTATCTTTTAGAGTTTCATAAACTCCCATAGATGCAAAAGTATTTTTAATTACTTTATCTTCCCATTTTCCAAATCCAGTTTCTTCATTTGCCATTTTAGCTAATTTAGTAGCATTATTAAATGTTGCATTTGCAACAGCTTTTACTATTTTATCTATTTGCTCTTGGCTCATTTTAGAAAGTTTCTCTTGAGCCACTTTAGCTCTTTTTACAAGAGTTCTGACTTCTTGTATAGATACCAAATCTTTATCTAAAAGTGTCATAACTATCTATCCCCTCTGCTAAGTTTTTTAACTAAGTTTATCAATTCTTCTTTTTTAAGAACATTTAAATCTTTATAAGTTATTGAAGAGTCTAATTTCTTAGCCATAGCTTTAAGTTTTTTCACGCTGTTCTTTGATAAATCATCTCTATCAAAATCAGAATTTTCTATTTTGACTTGTTCTAATATTTCTTTATTATCATTAGTATTTTCTATTTTTTCCTCATTAGTTTCTGTTAAACTATCATCAACTACTTCAATTTCTTTGTTAATTTTATTTATATCACTATATAGTTTTTCATTATTATTTTCACTATTTTCAGTGCCATCTAAAATTACATTATCTTTTTCCGATAAATTTTTCGATACATTATCAGTTATTTCTAATGTAATTTCAAAGTTTTCCTCTGTATCTTCTGAAACTTCACAGACTTTAGGTTCTTTATTTTTAAATAAAGCATCGGTTACTTCATTATGTATTCTTGGTATAATATGTGATGCTCTTAATGTACCAATTCTAGAAACTGCTATTTCACCTGCTTCTAGAGCTGATTTAACAGCACCAACATCTCCACATATTGTTAAAGTAACAATGCCTGCTCCAACCTTATCAATTTCTAAGATATTAACATTTGCAGATTTTAAACAAGCATCAGAAGCTTCGATTGCAGCAACATATCCTATTACTTCTATTAAGCCTACAGCATCCATTTAATTATCCTAGAATCCTGTTGGATTATCTGCAACTGATTTTACTGCTTCTGCAAATGCATCACATGCTGCTTTACAGGCCGATTGAGAGCCTGTAAGTAATGCTCCACCAAAGTTTGTTTCAGTTGGAGGTGCAAATAATTCGCACATCTTAACATCTGCTGCCTTCATTGCTGCATCCAGCGCATACATTGCTTCAAGTGGCGGTGCTACTAAATAAGCTAATGCCTCACCTTCTCTTATTCCTGCTACTTCTGAAAGGTATGTACCTGTTCTTGATACACAGTGAGCATAATATGCTATTGAATCATCATCATTTGCACTTATAAAAGTTGCTCCATATTCTAGAAAATCAACTACTGCATTTAGACCACTTCTTACTTCTGCTGGACTTGGTCCTGCTATTATCCCTAGTACTTCACCAGCAAGCTTTGTTGAAGCATTTGCAGCACCTGCATACATTGATTTTGCATACACAACATCAACTTCTGAAGCTTTAGTTGCTTCATCAAGAGCTGTGTATGTAACATCATCACAGTCTGCAGTTATTAAACCTAAACTTTTGTGATGTGATTTTAGTTCTAGTTTTTGTGCCATTTCTGGACTTATATTTGAAATTATCTTAATTCCTAATATATTAGGACGAATTACATCGTTTTTCATATTCTACACTCCCTCGACTTTATTTAAGGTCTATTCCTGAAGCTTTTTTATCTAACATAGTTTTTATAAGTTCAGCTATATGAGCACCTGCTTCAACTGCAGTTGTTCCACCTTTGTGAATGTTTGATATAACTGTTCTCTTTGCTTCTGCCATTCCTATATATGGCTTATATGCTATATATGCTGACATTGATTCAGCAGTAACTAATCCTGGTCTTTCTCCAACCAACATACATATAACTTCACAACCTAATTCTTCACCTAAGTGGTCCATAGCACCAACTCTACAATGTTTAACAAATAAAATTTCACTTGAATCTATTCCGTACATTTTTAGACCTTGTTTTATAGCTGGCACGCAGTCTTTTAAGTTTGCTTCTATAGCTGCTGAACTAAGCCCGTCTCCTACTAACATCAAAACCCTTTGATTTGTTCCAAGTTTAGATTTTATATTATTTATAGTTTCTGGAGAGAATTTTCTTCCTAAATCTGGTCTTGTTAAGTATTCATCTTTATCACTACATAAAGTTTCTACTGCAAACATATTGTTTTCTTTTATAAATTCTTCATCTACATAAGAGAAAACAGCATCTTGTGCAGCAGCATGGTCTGCTCTAAATCTTAAAACTGTTTCTGTTTTATATCTAGTACCAGCTCTTCCTATACCTATTCTTGCAGGCGTTTTAGACTTTATATCTAAATAAGCTTCTGCGTCCTTTGGATTTTTTACTAGTAATTGCTTTCTTATATCAACTTCTGTTATGTCATCTATACAAGCATCATTATCTATTACAACTTCAGTCACTTTTTTAACAGTTTCAGATACAACATTAGTATCTAATTCTCCAACCATTTGTCCAACTAACTGTTCTACTAATGCTTTTAAATCCTTCTCATTCATACTAAATACCTCCTATCCTAATAATAGAGATGCGTCTCCCGCTAAATCTGTTAATTTACCATCTTTAGAGAATCCCATCTTTTCCATCCAAGCATCAAATTCTTTTATTGCTGTTAGTCCAAACATTTCCCTAAGTGATGCTGTTTCATGGTATCCTGTTGTTTGATAGTTAAGCATAACATCATCTCCATGAGGTATTCCCATAAAGTATGTACATCCTGCTGTTGTTAGTAATATAGCTAAGTTTTCCATATCATTTTGGTCAGCTTTCATATGGTTAGTGTAGCAAACATCAACACCCATTGGTAATCCATGTAATTTACCCATAAAATGGTCTTCAAGTCCTGCTCTTACAACTTCTCTAGCATCATATAAATATTCTGGTCCTATAAATCCAACAACTGTATTTACTAAGAATGGTTCATACTTTTTAGCAAATCCATAGCATCTAGCTTCCATAGTAACCTGGTCTATTCCATGATGTGCTTCTGAAGATAATTCTGAACCTTGTCCAGTTTCAAAATACATGACATTAGGTCCTGTAGCTGTTCCGTGTTTTAAAGCTAATTGTCTAGCTTCTTCTATAGTATCGCCATTGAATCCAAATGCTTCATTTCCTTTTTCAGAACCTGCTATAGATTGGAATATTAAATCTGCAGGAGCACCATTTCTTATCGCTTCCATTTGTGTAGTAACATGGGCTAATACACATGTTTGAGTTGGTATTTGATATTTTTGCTTTACCTCTTCAAATCTTTTTAATACTTTAGTAACACTTTCAACCGAGTCATCAACTGGGTTTAATCCAAGCACTGCATCTCCTATACCAAAAGTTAGACCTTCAAGAAGCGATGCAAGTATTCCATCTGGGTCATCTGTTGGATGATTAGGTTGAAGTCTTGCTGATAATGTTCCATGTTCTCCTATAGTTGTATTACAGTGGGCTGTAACCTTTATCTTCTTAGCAGCATAAACTAAGTCCATATTTGACATTAGTTTTGCAACTGCTGCGATAATCTCAGAAGTTAACCCTCTTGATATTCTTCTTATATCAGCACTTGTAGTATTTGAATCTAATAACCATTCTCTAAGTTCAGATACTGTCCAGTCCTTTATTTCTGCATAAACTTTTTCATTTACAGCATCTTGTATTATTCTTGTTACTTCATCTTCTTCATATGCTACTGCAGGATTATTTCTTATATCCTCTAGTTTTATATGTGATAAAACAACTTTTGCTGCTATCCTTTCTTCAGCTGATTGTGCTGCAAGACCTGCTAATTTATCTCCTGATTTTTCTTCATTAGCTTTAGCCATTACATCATATAAGCCTTTAAACTGATAAGTACGTCCAAATAATTTTGTCTTTAAAATCATTTACTTACCCCCTTCTATTAATTAAAAACTAATGTTTTTATTACCACAGGTAAAACCTTACCTTCAACTATAGGTTTTCCAATGTCAATATAATCTCCATTTTCAACCTTTACACTATCAATACAAACAATATCTTTTTTATAGTTCAATAATGCATATATTGCTTGACCTAGCACCTTTGCCATATCATTTTCAACGATTACCACAAAAGGCAAATTATTTTCTATAATTTGTTTCATTCCATCTACAAATCCTTTAGCATACTCTTGTATATCTAAAAAAGTAGGATTTTTCTTGCCTATCATAGCTATAGCAACTTTCTGTAAATCATTTTCCAATTTAAACCAGTTAAGTTTATTTTCTATGGATTCACTAATTTGTTTTGAAGTACCAATCTCTTCATCAACTGATAATTTTAAAACTGGTAAATTTTTAATTGGGAATGACTCACTAGTGTAGGTTATTGTACTTCCACTTACTTCAGTAGTGTGAGAACCTGCACCAACCACTGTTGCTCTTATTGTTTCTATTGATTTGACTACATTTACTTTTTTAAGGTATTCGCAATTTTTTACTGCTTGCCCAAGTAAAATTCCCAAATCACCATATTCAAAATAATCCTTTACTTCTCCATTGTAGTAAATATAATCTGCTACTCCACCTGAGAATGAAACATTTTTAATTTTTTCATCTATACTTATCGACTTATTAGTTATTATAAAATCAAATAAAGGCGTTTGAGATTTTAATCCTATACTTTCCATTAATAAATTAACCATTATATTAACTATTGGTTTTGTATTTTCTATTGTAGCTACAGTTCCTACTTGAAGATTTAAGTTATTATCTTTTATGATTTTATCTATTTTAGGCGAAATATAAGTTATCTTCTTACTTGCTTTATCTACCTTTATAAGCCTTCCACCTATATCCAAACACCCAGTATCAGTTACTTCTCCCCTTTTAAATGAAGCTATGTTACTAGTTCCCCCACCTATGTCTATATTTACAATTGTAGTTGAATGTTCTTTTGAATAAATATGAGCCCCTGCTCCTTTTCCTGATATTATACTTTCTAAATCAGGTCCTGCTGTTGCAACGACAAAGTCTCCAGCAAATCCACTTAAAGTATGAAGTACATCATTTGCATTTTCTTTTCTAGCTGTTTCACCAGTTATTATTACTGCTCCTGTATGTATATCTACTTTAGATATATTTGCTTTTTTATATTCATTTTCAACTATTTCTTTTATTTGTTGTCCATTTATTTCTTTGTTTGAAATAAGAGGAGTAAAATAAACTTTACTTTTATAAATAATTTCCTTGTCTACTATACTTATCCTAGATACCGAAAAATTTGATTCAGTATTTTCTACTATTAATTTAGAAAAAATCAATTGAGTAGTACTTGTCCCAATGTCAATACCAACACTTAATAATTCTTCTCTCATTTTCTCACCTCCTAAAATTTAAGTATGTCTTAAACAAGCAAAGAGGCTTAAAGCTATAATAAATATTTGTTAAATCAAATATATTTATAAGTTTTATAAATATATTTAATTAACTTAATCTATTAATAACTTTAAGCCTCTTTGCTCAATTAAAACTACTACTTTGTAGATGAGTTATTATCTAATATTAATTTATGTAGGTATAGTAATTAACACTTCGGTTCCATTTTTACTGCTCTTTCTTTTTATACTTCCTTTTAGCATTTGAGTTATATAACTATCTATTATATATGTTCCTAAACTATTTTTATTTATATTATCACTATCAAATCCAATTCCATCATCTATAATAGCGATATTTCTCAAACCATTATCTTTATTTACTAATATCTGTATATTACCACGTTCTCTATTCTTGAAAGCATGGTCATAACAGTTTTGTAGTACTTCATTTATAACTAAAAGTATGGCTGTTGCTTTTTCTCCACTAATTTTAAAGTCTTCACCTGTTATACATATATCGATATCTTTATTAAACAGATATCCGCCTTGAATATTTGATACTAATAAATTTATACCTTCTAATATAGATATATTATTATCGATTTCCTTAGATAATAAGTAATGAGTTGAAAGAATTGCAAACACTCTATTTGTTATATTATCTAGACATTGTTTAACTTCCTCGTTTTGAGACAATCTACTTTGTTTTTTTATTATAGATATTACTGTATGAAGATTGTTTTTTACTCTATGATGAGTTTCTCTTATAGCTACTGTTTTTAAAATTAGTTCTTCTTCTTTTCGTTTTAAATCACTTATATCTTGTACTATTTTACAAACCTTAAATTCATCATCTTTGATGTATATGGTTTTTATTTTAAAAAACATATTACCTATTGAAACTTCATTTGTTTCATCATAATTCTCATCTATCAATATATCTTCAAACACTGTATGCTCTATGTATAAATCGTTGTAATGCATATCTTGTATATCACATTCAAACCCAATACTTTTATACATGTCAGTTGCAATACGATTTTTAATTTTCAGCTTTCCATTTTTATCAAATATAAGTATAGCAGAATTTAAATTATCAACTAAAAAGTCATTATTTTCTATCAATTTTATAAACTGATGTGAATTTTTATTTTCTTCATCTTCGTTAGTGTCAAACTCATTTTTAACTTCACTACTTATATCTTTTTCAACTATTAATACTGCTAGAATTTTGTCATCCAATGTTATTGGTTGAATATTCTGTTTAACCAGTTTATATTCTTGTGTTAAAGCCTTAATATCTCGTGCTCTTTCTCCAGTCTTTAAGCACTTTATAACTCCTGGTTCATTTTCAATTAGAGCTTTTTTTCCTATAACATTTTCACAGTATAATGACTTTTCTTTAGGTCTACCATGTGCCACCACAATTGCTTCATCATCACATTTACTTAATACATCTATAAAAACATCAGCCTCATAAAAGTTAGCCATTAAATCTAAGGATTTTGATACTTCTATAATTTTTTCAATTTCATTTTTATTTAAGTATGTTTGTGTAATTGCTATTTTTTTTATCGTATTAATCATCTAATTTAGAATTTACTTTCTCTAAATCTTTTTTCATTCTTTCAAATTCATTTACTTTATTTAAACACATTTCTATAGTTGGTATAAGTGATTTTTCACTTGCTGTCTTTACTAAATATCCATAAGCACCTATACTTTTAGCTTTTTCTATGTATTCTTTATCTTCAAATGAAGTTAATAAAAGTACTCCACCTGCTAGATTTTCCTTACATATTATTTTACCTGCCTTTATACCATCAAGAATTGGCATTTCTATATCCATTATAACTAAATCAGGCTTATGTTTTTTACACATTTCAACAGCTTCAAACCCATCGCATGCTTCTCCTATTATTTCATAACCATTATTTTCTAGGACATCTTTTATATCCATCCTTAACAGTGGTTCATCATCAACCAATAGTATTTTTTTCCCCATGTTCCTACCTCACTTAAAGATTAAATCTTCTTAAAATAGTTTTATATATATTTTTATGTTTTTATAAAATGCTAAATTTATATTTTATTTAACTCTCTGTTTAATTTAATTCTATCATATTTTTGAGTTAAAAAAATATTTTCCCCTAAATTTCGTCTATTTTTTTAGATTTTTCTAGATATTCAAACAATTTTTCAAGTCCTATACCATCAATTGTATCTATTTTAAATATTTGACTTGCTCCTGCTAGTGATAATCGTTCATAAGCTATATTAATTTCATCTTCAGTAGACATATTTATTTTGGTTATAATTCCTATTACATCTTTACAAAACATACTTGCAAATCCTGGTGCTATATAATTTTCTTCTTGTGTAGCATCATATACTATTGCTATAATTTTTGCATCTACAGATGTTGTTATCAATGCATTGTACAAGCTTCTATTTTCCATATATTCACCTGGAGTGTCTATTGCATCATTGTAAAGTTCTACTGATTGGGTTTTCTTGTATTTCAATTCCAATTGGTCTAGTTTTTGGCACAAAGTGGTTTTACCACTTCCTGTTTTTCCCATAAAAATTATATTTTTCATTGTATTATTATGTCCTTGTTATTTTAGTAGATGAGAAGTTCAACATATTTCCTAAAACTTCTAAAACATCATTTAATGCTGATTCTACAGAACTTACATCACCTGATATTACTACAGAACCACTAAATCTATCTATAAACCCCAAAGATACATTTGAAGATTTTGTAGCAACATCTGCTGCTATTATTGATGCTTCACTTGGTGTTATTGTGAGTATTCCTATCGCATCTTTTTTATCAAGCACTAATCCTAATTTCTTATATATATCTTCATTAGGATTGGCTATTATATGTGCCAATGTAACCTGTTTTCCAGGAACATATTCTTGAATAACTCTTTGCTTAGATTCTTCAGCCAAATTTATTCCCTGCTTTCTTTAAGTATAGTTTATTAAAAAATTACTTGCTAAAAATAAAAGGAGCTCCATAAGAATAATATTAATATTCCTAAGAAGCTCCATTGCTTTTTTACTAAAATATCACACCTTTGTGATACCTTTATTATAGTTTTCTGCTTTATATTTGTCAATATATAATTTATATTTTTAAAAACATTTTCCCTATTTGTATAATATTATGTTTACATGTAATAAAATGTAGTTATTTAATATTATTTAATATGTTTATTATATCCTCTTCAGTTGGTACCTTAGGGTTGGTTAATGTACAAGTATCTTTTATGGCAAGCCTTGCTATTTCTCTCTCTTCATTAATTATATCTTCTAGACTTAATTTACACTGTGTCAATTTAGTTGGCATATTCATTTCTTTTTGCAGTTTCTTTATTTCATTTACTAAGTTTTTAACAGCTATTCTTATATTACCATTACCAAACCCTACTAATTCTGCTATTTGTGCATATTTTATAGCTGTATCTGAGTAAGCTATGTTGGTATATCCTATTATTGATGAATTATATTCTATAACATGTGGAAGTAATATTGAGTTTGTTCTTCCATGTGGTATATGAAATTTTCCGCCTAATACATGCGCTATAGAATGATTTATACCAAGTGATGTTTGGTTAAATGCCATACCTGCTAAACAAGATGCATTGTGCATTTTTTCTCTAGCTTCTATATCATTTCCATCTTTGTATGCTTTTAATAAATACTTAAATACTAATTTTATAGCTTTTTCAGCAAGTGCATCAGAAAAATCATTAGCATTTGTGGATACATAAGCCTCTATTGCATGTGTTAATACATCTATACCTGTATCTGCTGTTATAAAATTTGGTACAGTTTTTACAAGTTCTGGGTCTAGTATTGCCATATTTGGAAGTAAATCATCACTTACTAATGGATATTTACACCCTTTTTGATTATCTGTTATTACAGAAAATGATGTTACTTCTGAACCTGTTCCACTTGTTGTTGGTATTGCTATAAATTCTATATCATTAGCATTTAATATTTTTTTAGAAAAATCCATTATAGATTTTGCAGCATCTATAGCAGAACCTCCTCCTAATGCTATTATTATATCTGGATTCATAGATTTAAATTTTTCTACTCCTGCTACTATTGTTTCTATTGGTGGGTCTGGTACTATTTCTTCAAAAACTTGATATGTTGAATTTATTAAGTTAAATGTTATTTTATCTATTGTTTTTGATTTAACCATAAATGGGTCTGTTATTATTAATACATGTTTATCTTTTAATTCTTGTAGTGCTTTTAATGCTCCTTCTCCAAATTTTATTTTGGTTTTAATTTCAAAGTTATTCAAATTTATCTCCTCCTTAAATTCAATGCACAAAAAAGCTCCATAGATAAAATCTATGGAGCTCCTTTGCTCTTTTAACACTTCATTGTGTTATATTAAAATATACTATTTGATTAATCTAATGTCAAGTTAATAGTATATAAAATACATCTAGATATTTTCTCATTTGTATATCTCTTTTTTATATTTAATCTTTAATTTTCTAAATCAATAATCGAAATTTATGCATCAGTTTTACTTACTTTTAAGTCTTCTTCTAAAGTATTAAAAGCTTTATCCAAAACTTCTTTAGAATATTTTTTGCTTACTATATTTACAAACCATCTAGCTTTAGCCATTTCTATTTCATTAAGTTTAGCCTCATCTTTAGGAAAAATCTCTATAACTTTGATTTCCATACACAAACCTCCTACAAAGTTTTTGCTATAAGGCTTAATTTTAAAAATTCTTCCTTATAAAATCATTTAGATTATAACTTTTTATATTAGTTTATGAAGTTATAGATTTGTCCTGATACAACTAAGTACTAAATTTAATGTATCTGCTGATTATTTACTAGATTTTTCGTGATATAGAAGTAAAATCTAAGAGACTGATAAAACTGATTTAGAATTTAAAAAGCAAAGAAATAAAAGAAATAAATAGTCATATATTATAAAGAATAGATTTATGATATTGTTAAAAGTTATGGTATTTTTTTAGCATTGAATACAATATAAATAACTACCTAACTTATAGGAGGTTTTAATTTTGAAAGCTGCAATTTATTCAAGAAAATCAAAGTTTACTGGTAAAGGTGAATCTATAGAAAATCAAATACAACTATGTATGGACTATGCTAAGTCTGTTGGTATAAAAGATTTTTTAATATATGAAGATGAAGGCTTTAGCGGTGGTAATATAGATAGACCTCAATTTAAGAAAATGATGCAAGATGCGAAAGCAAAAAAGTTTGATTATCTTGTGTGCTATAGATTAGATAGAATATCAAGAAATGTATCTGACTTCTCTACTTTAATAGAAAAACTAAATAAACTAGATATATCTTTTATATCTATCAAAGAGCAATTTGACACTTCTACCCCAATGGGAAGAGCTATGATGTTTATATCTAGTGTATTTGCACAGCTTGAAAGAGAAACAATAGCTGAACGTATAAAAGATAATATGTATGAACTTGCTCGTACTGGAAGATGGCTAGGTGGCAAAACTCCTCATGGATTTAGCAGTAAAAAGATTAAATACTTAGATGAAAACCTAAAAGAAAGAAGCATGTATCAGTTAGAAGTTAGTGATGGTGAAATGGAAGTTGTTAAAATAGTTTATGCTAAGTATCTAGAACTTAGGTCTCTATCTCAATTATACAAATATGTTTATCACAATGGAATAAAGGGTCCTCGTGGTGGTAAATTTGACCCTAGTTCATTATCTGGTATACTTAGAAGTCCTGCTTATGTGAAAGCTAATGATGTTGTTGTAGAATATCTTAGAAATAACAATATGGAAGTTATCGGTACTCCTGATAATGAATGTGGAATACTTACTTATGCTAAAAATACATCTACACCTATAGCAGCTATTGCTAAACATAAAGGAATTATAGATTCTACTACTTGGCTTGAAGTTCAAGGTTTACTTGATGCTAATCGTGATAAGAGTCCAAGAACTGCTACTGGTAAAGTTGCTTTATTATCAGGACTTTTAAAATGTTCTAAGTGTGGTTCTAATATGAGAATTACTTATAAAGGTAAACGAACTGATGAAGAATTAAAGTATTATTATGTATGTGGTACTAAAAAGAATCTCGGTGTTGATGCCTGTAATTGTAAAAATCTTAATGGGCCTTTAGTTGAAGATATTATTATTGAAAGAATTAAAAATTGTAATGTTGAATCTATTATAGATGCTTTTCATGAAAATAAGATTAAAGTTGATGATGTATCAAATAGCGTTAAAAATGAGATTGATATATTTAGGAATTCTATTGAGGATAAGGAAAAGAGCATTGGGAATTTGGTTATGGAGCTTGCTAAAAATACTGGTAGTGTTGCTTCTGATTATATTATCTCTCAGATTGAAAGTTTAAATAATGAAATTGAAGAATTAAGGATTAGGTTTAGAAACTTAGAAGATAAAAGTGTTGATATTAAAAATGCCAGTGTTAATTTAGATATTGTTGTTAGTAATTTAGAAAAGTTTAATGATATGGTTGATAATGCTAATCTGGATAATAAGAAGTTATTGCTTTCTACTCTTGTTGATTCTATAGTTTGGGATAGTTCTAGTGGTGCTCTTAGTATTGTTTATATGGGTGCTGACATGGATGACTTAGTTTCTGTTGTCTGATAGGTCGCACTTCTGTAGTGATGGCAGAAGCAATAAGCATATCAGATAAAGTTGCAATACTATCTAAAAGACCAGCTACTATAAAAAATATTTATGACATTGAACTTAATATGGATGGAACAAAAACGCCTCTCAAAACACGTAAAGTTCCCGATTTTCAAAAGTATTTCGACATATTATGGAAGGAGCTAGATACACATGAGGCTTAATAAAAGATCTGAAGGATATATAAACTATATTAAAGGTGTAAAAAGAGAAAAAAGAAATGTATTATTTTATCAACTATTAATTTTAATTGGTTTTATTATAATTTGGGAGATTTTAGCTGATTTAAATGTTATAAATACTTTTCTATTCAGTAAACCAAGTGATATTTACAATTTGTTTATTCAATATGCATCTAGTGGCCAACTATTTAAACATATTGGAGTATCTGTATATGAAACAGTTCTTGGTCTTGTTATAGGAACTGTTTTAGGTATTCTAGTAGCAATTGCTCTTTGGTGGTCAGAAAAATTATCAAAAATATTAGACCCATTTTTGGTAGTTTTAAATGCTCTTCCTAAGACTGCTTTAGCTCCTATAATTATAGTTTGGGTTGGTGCTGGAATAGAAGGAATTGTAGTAACAGCTGTAACTATTTCTGTTGTTGTTACCATACTTTCAGCCTATAATTACTTTATTAATATAGATGAAGAAAAAATTAAGATGTTAAAGAGCTTTGGAGCTAGCAAATCACAAATCCTATTTAAACTTATATTACCTGCAAATACAGGAAATTTAATAAACTTAACTAAGATTAATATTGGTATGGCTTGGGTAGGTGTTATAGTAGGAGAATTTTTGGTATCAAGATATGGAATAGGATACTTGATAGTTTATGGTAGTCAAGTATTTAAGCTAGATTTGGTAATGATGGGTGTATTTGTATTAGCTATTTGTGCATGGGCAATGTATGCTGTAGTCAACATTATCGAAAAAATATACAATTCTAGATAAATAAAAAATCTTATTTAGTAAATTTAATCATCCTAGTATTTATACTATAGGATAGTTTTTTAGAAGCACTTTAATTGTACAATCAAAAAATTATAACTGTATAACTTTAATATTTGAAACTGTAGGAATATTTGTGAGAAATATAAAACAAATTTACCTACAGTTTTTAGTGTATAAAATAAGTAAAACAAGTTAGATTTTCACTGATTTTATACACTAAATCCAATAGTACAATTCATCTTTCTATAATATCTGGAAATGTGTCATACAATCTTATTTTTTATTGAGTATATTGTAAAGTAATAGAACAATTAAAATACCAATTACCCTATTTTGAAACTTACACAATTGTGTATGAAAGACAAAAAATAATTACTATCAAATTCATAATTTTAAGTATTAATGCATATAATTATATGTCGGTTAAAGGCGTATGAAAATAAAAGGAATTCATAAGTTATATGTTGTATAGATATTGTAGATGTAATATGTAAGAAATTTCAGCACTATTTATATTCTATACAAAAAGATATTTGAAGGGAGATTAAAAATGGGAATATTAGAAGGAGCTGCAATGATAAGAAAAATTGCAATTAAAATAGCTAAAGAAAAAGGTATCACAGAACAAAAGGCATGGCCTGAAGCTGTAAAAGAGTTTAAAGAAAAATATGAACTTGTATTATAAATTTTGATTATAAAAAACTGTCTTGATTTTATTGAGACAGTTTTCATACTTTATGATGAAATTTTTATAAAAAAGTTTAATGTAATAGAATTTAATTATTAAAAAAATAATTTGAAGTTTATTTTATCTTTTATACTTTTAGCTATAAAATAAATTTGTTTTTAATACTATTTTTAAGGTATAAATCTTATATATTAAATATAAGATTTGGAGGTATTTAGTTTGGAAAATAAACTTGAAAATAGATGTTCATGGCAAGAGTATTTTATGAGATTATGTGAGACAGTAGCTGAAAGAGGTACTTGTGATAGAGCTTATGTGGGTGCAATAATCGTCAATTCAGAAAATAGAATCGTATCTACTGGATATAATGGTAGTATATCTGGAGATAATCACTGTAGTGAAGTTGGCCACGAGATGAGAGATGGACATTGCATCAGAACCATTCACGCTGAACAAAATGCACTTTATTATTGTGCAAAAGAAGGTATACCAGTTAAAGATTGTTCTATTTATGTAACTCATTTTCCTTGTTTAAATTGTACTAAGGCTATAATTCAATCTGGAATTAAACATATCTACTATAAAACTGGATATAGGATGGATGAATATGCCTTGAGATTATTACAATCAAGCAATGTGTTATATACAAAACTGCAATTTTAATACTTACTACCTATTATTCTATAATTTTACAAAATACTTTATATTAGATAATTAAAGTATAAAAAGAAACAAAATTTTAAATAGCGCATATATTAAATAGAAGTTAAATTTAATCATAAAGGAGATGTATAATTTGAAGGTAGTAGTAATACCAGGGCACACTTTAACTGGAAAAGGCACAGGAGCTGTTGGATATATAAACGAAGGTAAAGAGACAAGAATAATAAGTGACTTAGTAGTTAAATGGCTTAAATTAGGCGGGGCTACTGTTTATACAGGAAGGGTTGATAAGTCAGATAATCATTTAGCTGACCAATGTGCTATAGCAAATAAGCAAGAAACTGATTTAGCTGTTCAAATTCATTTTAATGCAAATGTCATAACTTCAGTTCCAGAAGGTACAGAAACAATATATAAAAGCAATAATGGAAAGACATATGCAGAAAAAGTAAATTCTAAATTAGCTACGGTATTTAAAAATAGGGGTGCAAAGGCTGATGTTAGAGGTCTTTATTGGCTTAATCACACTAACTCAACAGCAATATTAATAGAAGTATGCTTTGTAGATAGTAAAGTAGATACAGATTACTATGTTAATAATAAAGATAAAGTTGCTAAATTAATAGCAGAAGGAATATTAAATAAATCTATATCAAATTCTCAAGGGGGAGATAAAGTGTATGAAAATGTAATAGTTTATAAGGGTGACGCTGATAAAGTTGCTGCTCAAATTTTATACTGGCAATTGAAAGATGCTTTAGTAGTAGAAGCATCTAGCTATAAACAAGGCTTAGGCAAAAAAGTTTATGTTGTAGGTGGAGAAGCTAATAATCTTGTAAAAGGTGATGTAATAATAAATGGTGCTGATAGATATGAAACTGTAAAATTAGCATTAAGACAAATAGGTAAATTATAAAATAAATAATATTTAAATATTGTTTATTTTACAAAAAATATAATAAAAAGATGTATCTACTTATTATGTTTATTCATCAATAGATACATCTTTATTTATTCATACTTTATAAAATATTTTCTAAAAAATTAGTTTAGTAAGGTTTTAAATTTACAGAAATACTAAAGCTTATAGTATTAATATTTTTTATCTGAAAAAACATTTTTAATTATAGTTAATATATCAACTATGACATCCATGTTTGATTTGACACTATCTTTAGTAACAAGAAAGTCTGCTGTAACTTCAGTAACAGCTTCTGTTACATCTTTCATATTCTCGCCTACTTCTCCAAAACTATCTACAACACTAGGAAGATTATTTAAAGTTGTATTTATATTTTGAGTATTTTCATTTAATACATTTCCAACATTGTTTAAAATCTTATGTAATTTAGCAAGTACAATAATTAAATAAATTAAAGCGATACACCCAAGTATAGCTAATAATACATATATTATACTAATATTAATTGTTATTGTGTTATTCATTATTATTCCTCAGTGGCACTTACTGGCTCAATAATGTCTATTACTCTATCTTCCTCGCTAGAATCTTCAACTCGTTTTTTATTATCTATATAATTTCTTATTTTTTGCTTTGATTCAATGAAATTTCCTTTTCTGTCTTCTAATTTTTCAGATATTTTACCTTTTGCATCCACTGTTTTCATGTTTATTTTATCAGCAATTTGTTGAGATGCATCCTTTATATCCTCTCTTGTTTCTTTTCCTGATTTAGGTGCTAGTAATACTCCTCCAACTGCACCAGTAACAGCTCCTAATACGACACCAGCTGTTGCAATTTTAGCTTGTTTGGCTTTTTCAGCTCTTTGTTTAGCTTTTCTTTTATCTTCTATTTTTTTTGATAAACTCATATCCAATCGCTCCTTATTATAATATTTCTACATATTATAATACATTTTTTTCCATAATGATATAGTTTCTAACTAAATTTTTAAAAACTAATAAAAAATTCTTTCTAGTATTTCTTTTGTGCTAAATATCTCCATATTTTTTCACCCTTTTAAATAAATTAATTTTAAAAAACAAAAAGAGAGGAATTAATCCTCTCTTTTAAATTTAATTAGACTTGGCAGGGCGGCGTATCCTGCATCTCTATTAACTACTCTATAAGTAGCGTATTGGGTGCCTTTTCCAACCTCAAATCTAATTAATAAATATTTACATATATATTTATATTATAAGCTATTTGACAATATTTTTCAATGCTTTAGGAAAAATTAATAATATTATGTTAACCATCATATTGTAATACTCTTCCACTACTAATTCTACTTTCTAATTTTGCTTCTTTTATGGCATATAATGAAGAGACATATAGATATCCTTTTTTTGTATCTAGTTCTGTAGCAACTAATATATAATTATCAAGTTTTTTTACAAATTCTACACTTTTACCAGGTTTTTTAGGATGACTTCCTATATACTCAGGAGATTTGAGCACTGTTTTTATAGTTTCTAGTATATCGTTAAAAATGTCTTTACTTAATTGACCTCTATGTTTTTTCTTTATATGTTTTATAACACCAGAAGAAGCATAAATTTTACCAGTATATTTAATTCCAGCGAGTTCAGCTAATTCTTCATCTATGATTCCAACAACTTTGTCTGTAGACATATAAAGCACATTCCTTTCTAAGATAATTTACTGCTAAAATTATTAAATTTAAATATCTATATTTAAAGTATAGTTTATTCCAAAAAGAAAAGATAGTATAATATAGTTTTTTCATATCTGACTTTATATAACCTCTTTTTATATGATTTATAAATGGTAACTAAGTCTCTATTTTCAAATTATTTTTGGAAAATTTTTAATTTTTAAAGCTTATATTATATATATATAATTTTTTACTTGAAAATATATATATTCTGAATTATTATAATAGTAAGAATTAAAATGAAATTAGGCAAAACTAGGGAAATCTAGTAACGCAAAGCTATAGGGGCTAAAATTTGATAATATTATTTTTATATATCAAATAAATTACCAATAGGAGGAAATTATGAACGCTCAACAAGAAGTATATAAAAAATTGGATGAATTAAATATATCTTATGAAATTGTAAATCATCCTGCAGTCTATACAATTGATGAAATGGAACAATTAAAAACACTACAAATGGAGTTTGTTGTAAAAAATTTATTCCTTCGCGATTCTAAGGGTAAAGAGCACTTTTTAGTTGTCTTAGGTAAGGATAAAAAAGCAGATTTAAAGGATATACGCCAAAAAATTGATAGTAAACCTCTTAGTTTTGCTTCTGAAGAAAGACTTGAAAAATATCTAAAACTTACTAAGGGAGCTGTAACACCTTTTGGTATATTAAATGATACCGATGCTATTGTAAAAATTGTATTTGATAAAGATTTATTAAAAATGGATAAAATAGGTATACATCCAAATGACAATACTGCTACTGTATTTTTAAAGTTTGAAGATTTAAAAAAGCTTATAGAAGAAAATGGAAATGAAATATACTATGTAGAAGTATAAGTTTATTATTTTACATATAATAAAAAATAGATAAAGGGGATGTCTCAAAATAAAAATTTGAATTATCTCCTTTTTTATACAAAAAATAGAAAGGGGGTTCATAAGAACCCCTAATCTAATTCACATTACTTCTATATTATGAATTCTGTATTTTCAATGTCTAAATCGCCTTTCGGAACGATTGTGAATCATTTGAACTCAATCACACAGATGTTTCTTTAATTTTCTATTAAGTCATATCATCCCTAAGTGCATCAATAATATTTTCTCTTTTTATCTTACTAATGGCATACAACATTGTAATGAACACTATAAAGAGAACGACAAATACGCTGATTCCGATGCTGGCCCATGGAAGTACAAAATCTATATCATCCGTGACCATTCCTTTATGAATTAGCCAGGAAGAAATTACCGCTATAGGAAGTCCAAAGAGCAGAGCCCTCATTCCATAAAAGGCACACTCAAAATTCATCATCTTCTGGAAATCGCGTTCAGACATTCCCACAGAGCGAAGCATGGCAAGCTCACGACGGCGCAGCTTAATATTTGTGGAAATTGTGTTGAACACATTGGCGACTGCAATCAGTGAGATCATAATGATAAAAGTATAGGCGAACACGTTGGCAATGAAGATGTAATTGCGGTTTTCGTCCATCATTCCATACATATTGTACAGGTTGTACTCGGCTGTAATCCCCTCACTCTCGATGATTTTCTCTATTTCTGCAACTGACTGAGTGGGATTCTTTGATTGAAAGCTCAGACTTTTAATTCCTGTAGAAGCATTTGGAGTCTCAAACGCATCTTTGACAGAATAAGGTGCCAGCACTCTGAAGGAGGCTTTTCTCATCTTGGAGTTTCTGATGCCTGGGGGAGAATCTGGTGGCACGGTTTTGACAAACGTAATGTTTACGTTTTGTCTCTTGGACACCTTTGAATCGTCATTGGTTTCAGGAGTAAGGTCAACATTCGTAGAAGAATTTGTGAAGATATCAATAGTATGGTCATCCTCCACCATCATGGAAACGGCAATCATTTTTGCATTTTGCCCAGTATATTCTTCTTTTGGCAACCCCAAATCTTTGATAATATTGAGATAAGTACTGTCATCAAGAAACTGTATATCTACTGGCATATCAACCGTTTCATGTGGCGAATGTGAACCCTCATAGTTCAAGTAATCATCTGTAAGTTCACTTACTTTAACAACGCATGAATAGGTCATAAGTTCTTGATACAAGCCTTCGTAAACACCATTGGCAGTCTTCAGTTTATCGTAAAGCTGTAGCATTTTGCTGTCATTCATATCCTGTGTGGAAAAAATGATGTCCTGGTCAGTAACCTCTGACGCCTGATTTGAAACCCGTTTCAGATCTGCTACCAAAGCACTAGTTGATATGAACAGCACTATGCTTAAAACAAGCGACAACACAATGCTACGATAGCGTTTCTTGTTTCTTTTAAAATTTTTCAGTGCAAGAGTTCCCTCCAGACCGTAAATACGCTGTGCGAGCTTTGATATCTTCACGGCTTTGGATTCGATTTTTACCTCGTTCGTCTGGCGAATACACTCCATCACTGGTTTGCTAGCGGCCTTTCTGGCCGGAATATAAGCCGAGATTAAGATGGTAACCATGCTGACCACTGCCGCAACGACGATTGCGGGGATGGACAACGTCAAGGTCAAAGAGACGTTGGTGTAGAGAACATTTGCAAAATTTTTTGCGATAACAGAAATCACAAGCCCAATACTGACTATACCAACCGCAACACCAATCGGTATTCCAACAGCACCAATGCAAAGACCCTCAAACAGCACCGAATTACGTAGCTGCTTTGCTGTTGCTCCAACAGATGAAAGGATTCCGAACTGCTGTGTGCGTTCGTTCAACGACATGTTAAACGAATTATAGATTAGAAAAATCGAGCCGAGCATGATGATGGCGACCACAATACCCCCAACTGAGTACAAAAGCATATTGAACAAGTTGTTGTCGGAAATGCCCATAAAACGTAACACATTATCATTTAAAACGTAAGCATGGTCTCCAGTGTTTCTTGTATAGGAATGAACCTTATGTGGATTTTTCAACGTGACAAACAGGCTGAGGCTATCCGCTTTGACTTGTGCATCCGCTTTGGTTATCAATGTGTATCCTGGTGCGGAAGATTCCTCAAATACAGGCTTTCGGTAGGTACCAACAACTGTATAGCTTCTCTCGCCTTGTGACACAAGAGTTTCATCCCCAGCAGTATATGGATCACTCTGACTAAGCTTCTTATTTCCATTCATACGGTTTCCCACGGGCAAGGAAATAGTATCACCCACCGCGAATTTGACGCCACCGTCTGTTGCAACTTTCCCAGAAACAAGAATCTCACCACTGTTTTCAGGTAATCTTCCAGAAATCAAAGTTATAGGCAAAGTATCAAAGGCTTCTTTGCTGAATCCGGCTATAAAAAGATATGGCTTGCTCGGATTTCTGTTGCCATCAAGCGTTGCATAGCCAATATTTTCAAATGTTGCGGTATTTGCAACTTCATCGTTTCCTGTCTGTTCCTGTACGAAAGAGGGATTAACGTCCAAAAACTCGACATGCCAATCGCCATACTTCTCAATCGAGCCATTTACCATATAGTTTTGCAGGGAAATGGCAAGTGTAGCAACTGCTGTAATCATGGCAGCAGACAGAACAACTCCGATAACCGTTACAATCGTTCGTGTGCGCCTCTTTTTCATGTTTTGCAGAGCAACTTTGTTGAAAATGTTCATGACCTATCTACCTCCTCTCATCTCGTGTCACTTTGCCATCTGATATGCAGATAATGCGGTCTGCTTGCAGGGCTATATTTTCGTCATGTGTGACGATGATAAGGGTTTGACGATATTTTTTATTACTTAATTTCAGTAGATTGATAATTTCATGACCATTTCGGCTATCCAAACTGCCTGTGGGTTCATCAGCAAGCATGACCGCTGGAGCGTTCATCAAAGCACGTCCTATGGAAACTCGCTGTTGCTGACCTCCAGAAAGCTGATTGGGTAAATGTGTTTTACGGTCTTTTAGCCCAAGCAGATTCATCAAGTCATTCAAGCGTTCCTCGTTGACCTTTCGCTTGTCCATCAGTATAGGTAAAGTGATGTTTTCCACAACATTCAGAGTGGGAATGAGGTTGTGAAACTGGTAAATCAGACCGACTTGTCGTCTGCGGAAAATGGCTAGCTTTTCATTGCTTTGGGCGTATACATCCTGCCCGTCCAAATACACCTTTCCGCTTGTTGGTACGTCCACTCCACCGATGATGTGAAGCAATGTAGATTTTCCAGAGCCAGATGAACCTATGATTGCGGTAAACTCCCCCTTTTCTATTGTAAGTGAAACATTGTCAAGTGCAGTAACTTGGTTCTCGCCCTTGCCGTAGACCTTGCATAGATTTTCAATTTTTAAGAACTCCATTATGTAAGTCTCCTTTCTTATGGTTTACCCATATAATATAACTTTCAACTTACATCTCTGTGACTTTCAGGTGAGAGATTAGTCACTTTGGGAAACGAATGACAAATATCGCGCCACCTTGTTGGTGATTTTTTGCGGTAATCGTCCCACCCTGACGTGTTATAATTATCTTACAGAGAGCCAATCCAATTCCATATCCTGTGGCTTCTGAGTTTTTCCCACGATAAAACCTGTCAAACAAGTAGGGTAAATCTTCTTTTTCAAAGCCTGCTCCACTGTCATGGATAGCAATTTCAGTAAACAGTGGGTTGTCCTCACAAACAATCTCAATCTTCCCACTATCACCTGCACTTTCTATGCAATTTTTGAGAATATTTTGAATTGCTTCCGAAAGCCAACCTGAATCGCCCTGAATAATCATTCCTTTAGACACGTCTATTTGCAAAGCAGTGTTATGCAGTTCAATTGGGATTAGAAATGGTCGAAGTGAGTTGCATATCAAGTTGTTCACATCTATCTGCTCGCTTTGGAAAACTACAATACCTGCGTCCAAGCGAGATAATTTCAATAGGGAAGTAATCAGCCAATCCATCTGTACAAATAATTCCTCTGTTTCCCGCACTAATGCTTTTCGTTGATTTTCATCAGGGTTATTTGATAGCAATGACAGAATAATGTTCGCAGATGTGAGAGGTGTGCGGAGTTGGTGGGCTATGTCAGCTAACGAATCGGCAAGATGTTCTTTTTCTTTTTTTAGCGCATCATTTTGTTCCCGAATACACAGCGTCATTTTTGTTATCTCGCTGTGCAGAATGGAAAGTTCGCCTTCATCCGATTCACCAATATACAGATGGTCATCATTATGAAGCACAAGATCGATTTGATTTGAAATCTGTGCAATGCTTTCATATCGAGCTTTGGTAAAAGCGAAAAACGCTATGCCAAAAGCAGTAACAGAAGCAATGGCAAGGATTCCCGCAGCCATATTTATTGCAAATCCAAGTGTTACAGTGGTGACAGCCATTAAAGAGAATAAAATGGCAAACTTCTTAAACTCTCTATTCCGAAGCATAACCGCCCCCCAATCTATATCCTGTACCACGAACGGTCAGAATTATTTGTGGGTTTGCTGGGTCACTCTCTATCTTCTCCCTCAAGCGCTTTATGTACACAGTCAATGTATTATCATTGACAAACTCACCCGCCGCGTCCCATAATTCGTCAAGTAGCCTGCTTCTTGTAATAATACTTTTTGGGTTACTGATAAACACCAACAACAAGCGGTACTCTAAAGCTGAAAGAAAAACCTCATTTCCATTTTTTTTCACGACACCACTTGCCATATCTACATGAAGTCCACAGATTTCAAAAGCCGATTCTGAACGTCCGCTTTTTCGTAGGGCAGTTCCAATTCGCGCAATCAATTCACGCGGACGAAAAGGCTTGGTTATATAGTCATCTGCCCCTATATTCAGTCCAGTAACAACACTCGCCTCATCGCCTGAAGCTGTCAGAAAGATAACGGGAACATCTTGCATTTCTTTAATTTCCGTGCAAACTGTAAAGCCATTTCCATCAGGCAAGGAAATATCAATCAATGCCAAGTCAAACTTATTACTGGCAAGTGTGGCAATAGCTTCACCTCGCGTAGGAGCGTGGGTAACTGTAAATCCCTCCGATTGTAGCAAAAGCATAAGATTTTTAGCAATTGCCTTATCATCCTCAACCAAAAATATTCGTTTCATTTATTTTCACCATCCTTTAGTTTATACTACTATGTAGTCTGTTAGCTGAAACAAACCACATATTCCTCATTTTTTTGCCCACTTAATCCGCATAGCAGAGCAACGGCAGATTACCATCCAGGTTTGCCCCAATTTGCCCATAATCACTTGCAACCAAAATTCCACTATTTTTTATTACTTTTTTCTTGCAGAAACAAGTAACATCATAGGTCTACGTAATTCATCTTTCATTTCAGGAATTGTATTTAATAATTTCTCTTCTGGTTGAGGTTCAATGATTTCTAATATCTCAAATCCAGCTTTAACTAAAGTATTTAGATAAGTAGTTAATGTTTTATGATATTTTATAACTTCTTCACCTAAAAAATTTGATTTTCGAAGTCCCTCTGTAAAATAGTTATCTACTGGCCAGTGTAAATTGTTTCCATCTTTATCACAGTACCATTCTTGAGTTCCATATGCAGTGAATATAGGATGTTCAACCGAAAATACAAAATCTCCTCCGCTTGAAAGACAATTACTTATATTTTTACATATCTCTTCAAATGATTGAATATAATGAAAAGCCAAAGAACTAATTACTACATTAAAACAATCTTTTGGGAAATCTATATCTTCAATAGGCATACATATGTATTTTATATTATCAGATTTTGTTTTATTTCTTGCTTCTTTTAGCATCTTTTCTGAAATATCAATTCCAATAGCAGACTCTGCACCATTTTCAACTGCATATTGACAGTGCCATCCAAAACCGCACCCTAAATCTAATACTCTTTTTCCCTCGAAATCAGGTAACATTTTTTTTAGAGTGTGCCATTCTCCAGCACCTTCAAGCCCTTTTTTAGAGCGGTCCATATTACTGTATTTGCCAAAAAATTCATCATTGTCATATTTATTTTTTTTCATTTAATTTCCTCCATTTTAACTGTACTTGTTTAAATATATTCGTTAGAGTATAAAATGTAAACTTTCACTATCTTACATAAAAATATTTTTAAATTTATAGAATTAAATTATTGTTTATATGGATTAATTTAATATCTATTATTAATAAACTTTATGCCTATATAATTTATATAAAAATATTACTGTTTTAATTTTATATCTTAATTTACAAATAATCAATACAATCTATTTAATATAGTTGATTACTTGAAATCAAACATAAAAATTATTTTTAAATTCTTGTAGAAATAAATTCTATATATATGTATTTTTGTAACAACTACAATAAATATTTAATATTATATATTATTCGGATGTCTTATAGGAGGTATTTATTATGTTTAAAAAAATAATCGCAATTGCAAGTTCTATTGTTATGAGTACAATATGCTTAACTGGATGTGATTTTAACTCTAACGATAAAAATGATAACTCTGATTCAGCTAAAGACTTAGATAAAGTAACTATTGCAGAAGTTACTCATTCTGTTTTTTATGCTCCACAATATGCTGCTATTACAAAAGGATTTTTTGAGGATGAAGGAATAAATGTTGACCTTATAAATACTCAAGGTGCGGATAAAACTATGGCAGCTTTAATTTCAGGTGAAGCAAATGTAGGCTTAATGGGTCCTGAAGCTTCCATATATGTATATAATCAAAACAAAAACGATTATGCTGTAAACTTTGCTCAATTAACTAAAAGAGATGGGAGTTTCTTAGTTGCTAGAGAAAAAATGCCTAATTTCTCCTACGATGATTTGAAAGGTAAAGAAATATTAGGTGGTAGAAAAGGTGGAGTTCCATTAATGACTTTTGAATATGTTTTAAAAGACAAAGGGCTTACTATTGGAGAAAATTTAAAAGCAGGCAATGTTAATGTAAGAACTGATGTACAATTTGGAGTAATGGCTGGAGCTTTTGCAGGTGGTGAAGGTGACTTTACAACAGCATTTGAACCTACAGCAACTGCTATGGAAAAAGAAGGTAGTGGATATATAGTAACATCTATAGGAAAAGATTCTGGAGAAATACCATTTACAGCTTACTCTACTACTAGATCTTACATGAAAAATAATAAAGATTTAATTCAAAGATTTACAAATGCTGTTTATAGAGGTCAATTATGGGTTCAAAAAGCTCCTAGTAAAGAAATCGCAGAAGCTATGCAACCTTTCTTTGAAGATATCTCTCTAGAAGATTTAATAACAGTTGTAGATAGATATAAGTCAATAGATGCATGGTCTCAAAACCCTGTATTAAAAGAAGAAGGCTTAAATAAACTAATGGATGTTATGAAAGAAGCTAAGGAATTAGATAAAGAAGCACCTTATAAAGACATCGTAAACACTGAGTTTGCAAATAATGCAATAAAAAATATAAAATAAATATGTATCAATTTTAACTAAAAGCTTACAAAACTTATAAAAAGAGTCTTTTAAAAGACTCTTTTTATAAGTGAGATTAAAGTTTATATTAAAAAATAGAAATCAAAGTATTGTAAGAATACCTATATATCTATCCTCTGTATTCTGCTCCAGCATTGATTTTTGTGATTTGAACAGCAACCATTTCCTCATTGCTTCCATTAGTAATTTCATGCCATTCTCCTGTTGGCACAAAAACAGTGTCACCTTTTTTTACATCACATTCATGTTCCCCAAGTTTCATTTTCCCTGCTCCTTTTAAGAAAACAAATATTTGTTCACCATTAGGATGTCTATGGGCATTAAGAACTTGATTAGGTTTAAAATAATAAACTTCTGAAGTTATATCATTACCAGCAAATACTGGTATTTTTGGTACTGCTGCATCATTATATTGAGCTAAGCTTCCATCTAATAGATTCTTTTTATTTTCATGCATACTATAAATACCTCTTTTCTATATTATAGATTTACTATTATTATTCCAATATAAAAAAATAGTATTCTCCTCATATACAATAGGAATAAAATTCTTTTCTAAATATAATGAATATGTGTTACTATATTTTAAATAGTATATATCCATATATTTATAAAAAAAAGGCATAAAATATACTATTTTATGCCTTTTTTTATAAATGCAGCTTTTTCAATACTTACATAAATATAATTTATTTATTTGTCAGTGAAATGTCAGTAATTTTTTTGGATTTTTTTATTGATTTTTCCTCTTTTTATGATTCTCATAAACATTATCTTTGTATTTATATTTTTAAAATTTATAGAAATCAAACATATTAATTTATTACTCTAAATAGTTTTTGCATTGAATTATTTATACTTTATAATTTTTTTGTTTTAGCTATACCATATTTCTATCATAAAGAGTTCATCTAATTTTATTTCCATTCAAATTCTTTTTAAATTAAAAATTAGTTATACTACATAAATTTCCATCGAAAATATTTGCGTTTCTGTTTTTTTATTTTAACAAACTTCGCTTTTAATTTTTTAATTAAATTCATAAATTTTATTTTTTATAAATTTCATCTAAAATTTACCTCTTTGTATTTTAGATTTTAAATACATTCTATAAAATCATGCGGTGTTTTATACCTATCCCATATAAAATTCCTTAAAATCCATTTAAATGTGTAATTAGATGCTTGGGTTATAAATGTGCCTAAAAAGTTAACTATATTTATATTATGTAAACTTAAATGGATTTTGAAAGCTTCATTTATATTTTTAAATAATCAAGATAAACTTGCAATTATTTTCGTAGTGATTTATATTAATATTATGAATATTTATTTTATATTCATAATATTAATATAAAACATAAAGGGGGTTTAGTTACGGAAAAAATAATGAATTTTTTTAAAGAAAATCCAATCTTCTACTTTGCTACAGTTGAAGATAATAAACCAAGAGTCAGACCATTTGGATTCCTTTATAATTATTGGATTTTTACATAAAAAATACTAGATATAAATTTATGATTTATATCTAGTATTTTTATTTGTCGCCTACTACTTTCATCTATCAAAAACAATTGTTTTCCATATTGCAAAAAATTCTCTTGTATAATATGTCGGAACAAATGAAAGCTTTGACTTACTAGCGTAAAAAGCAATATTTTTATATTCATTTCTAGATGCTAGTATTTTACTTCTAAGAACATGAAAATCAGTTGTTACAATTTTTACTTTTATATCTTTTATTCTTTTTCTACTATGCTCTTCTATCTTTAGCTTTGAATATTTAAAGTTTTCATAAGTATTTGTAGATTTATCTTCTTCTATTATTCTATTATTATCTATACCATTTTTAACAAGATAATCCTTCATAGCTTTTGCCTCAGTTATATTTTCTCCATTACCCTTTTTAACAAGATAATCCTTCATAGCTTTTGCCTCAGTTATATTTTCTCCATTACCCTTACCACCTGATACTACTACATAGCACTCATTATTAACTTTTAAATATTTTAAAGCAGTGTTTAATCTTCCCTTTAATGTAGTACTTGGCGTAGTCTTTTTTACAGAAGCTCCTAAAATCAAAAGATAATCACTTTTTGTCTCAAAACTATTTTTAGGATAAAAGATTATTAAGCTTTCAGTAATTATGAATACTATTAAGAAAACACTAATTAGTATTTTTAGCACTTTATAAAAAACCTTCTTTTCTTTAATTTTCTTTTTTAAGATTTGATAAACAATTAATAGCGTTCCTATAACTAAGAAAAATCCACTAAATGAAATACCACCAAAAACTATTTTAAGATAGAAATAGTAAATTATAAATATTAAACCCAATATTAAATTAATCATATTTCCATAATCCTTTTTATTTGTTTTTATTTTTATATAAAGAAATATCTATGCACTCTATAAGACAGTTATATTCTCCATCTATCCAATTAATCCAACTTGCCATCGATACATTTTCTCCAAATATATTTGTCTCCGTTTTAAATTTTGAATCTTTATTTTCTTTTAATCCATTAATCGGACAATTATTACAAGGAATATTAGATTTTAATAACGACTTATAACATTTATCTCCTATTTTTATTTCTAAACCTAAACTTGAGACCTTGTTATTAACAAAAAGAAGTTCATAAGTATTCGTATTTACTATATATATATAATTATCAATAGAATCAAGAACTTCTTTTAGTGATAGATTAGAATCCTCATATTCAATTTCCTCTTTAAGATTTTCTTCTTTCACGCTATCATTACTTATATTAGTTTCGAGTTTATTTTCACATATGCAATCATTATAAAGTGCATACTTATCTTTCCCTTTACTCTTTGCATAGTAAAGTGCCATGTCTGCTTTTTGATAAAGCTCTTCAAATACAGTTCCATGTTCTGGTACAAATGAAATTCCAACTGTACCAGATATCTTATACGTTTTTTTATTTTCAGTATAAGAATTTCTAAATATATTACATATTTTATCTGCTTTACTTTTAGCATTTTCAAAAGATTGTATATTCTTTAAGAATACTATAAACTCATCACCACCAATACGCCCCACTATATCATCTCTTCTAAATATAGGCTTTAATTGTTTAGAAACTTCATACAGAACTTTATCTCCAAAAACATGTCCTAAATTATCATTTATTGATTTAAAATTATCTATATCAATAATAAAGAAAGCATGAATCCCCGAATTTGATTCTTCTGAATTTAGAAAATCTTTAATAAGATTTTCTGTAGTACCTTTATTATATAATCCCGTCAAAGTATCTCTTTCAGCTTTTAATTTTAATTTGATTTCTTCATTTTTCTGTTCGTCGATGTCTTTAATATAAGCAAGTGCTTTTATATCATTCGTAATAGAATCTTTTATTAAATGCATTGTACAAAGCACCCAAATCATTTTATCATCTTGATTCATTCTTCTATATTCTAACTTTATTTCACTTATATTATTTTTATAGGCTTCTAATAAATGTTTACATAAAAATGTATTTAAAAATACTTCTTTATCATCTTTATGAATAACAGTCTCTGATATAGACTTCACAATTTCAGAGTAGTCATTACTTGGTTTAATTCCAAATTGTTGATACCAATTTTCATTTCCCATTATAAAAATATCCTTTGATACATTTATTTCATAGGTTATTATCGCTTCTGATAATATAGCAGAATGATATTTGTCTGCTTGATTATATCTTATTTCTGCTTCTTTTTGTTCACTTATATCTTCTTGTATCCCAATAGCTCTTATAGGTTTACCATCTTCATCAAAAATAGTAGTTAGTGTAATTTTGTTCCATATGTAGCCTTCATCTGGAACTCTTATTTTGACAACACAACTTGCAGTTTTTTCTCCATTTATTATCTTCTCATACATTTTTATAAAATCTTCACTAAAATCTTTATAAATAATTCCCGCTTCAACTAAAGAGTAAGGAACATTTTCATTTATTTTATCAATATTATAATTTCCCATGCTCTTATTAGTATTTACAAGCGATTTTGTATTTATATCATACTCAAATATAATATTTGATGTTTGATTTAATGCAATTCTAAATCTTTCTTCATTAATTTTGAGTTTTTGTTCTGCATTTTTTAAATCAGTTATATCAGTTAAAATCCAAATTCCTTTTTTACTACCATCGCTATCAGTAATGAGCCTTCCTTTGAGAGAAACCCATATAATATTACCATTGCGTTTTTTTATTCTATGTTCACCTACAGCAATATTTCCAATAATCAACTGATGCCTTATATTTTCAAGAATCTTTTTTCTATCATCATAAAAAACAAGATTACATGATTTATATTGAAGTTCCTCTTCTAACTGTTTACGTGTATATCCAATCATTGATAGATAACCAGAGTTAGCATATTGTATAGTAAAATCCTCATCAAATTCTGTTATAAGTATTCCACCTAATATATTTTCTGATACCATTTCAAGTTCTAAATTCTTTTGTTCCATCTCTTTTTCTAATTGTTTTGTTTTAGTAATGTCTACTGTAACACAACAAAGATATTTTTTACCATTAGGTTCTACTATAAGTTCCCCCTTATCAGCTATCCATACTGTATCACCACTTTTAGTTATAACTCTGTATTCCAATTCAATGGTTTTATTTTTATAGAGTTGTTCAGAAATTTCTTTTTTTACTCTTTCAACATCATCTTTGTGTATTATTTTATAAAAACTATTATTAAATAGTGTTTTTATTTCTTCTCTTGTATAACCAAATAAATCAACAAATCCATCACTTAAAAATTCAAACTCACATTTTTCATCAACAGTACATTTTTGAACTCCTCCAGGAATGCTATTTGTAATAGATGATATTTCCTTATTAGCTTTTAGAATATGCTTTTGCGATTTATTATTTTTATAAAAGATATATATTATTAGTACAATAAATAATAAGAACACTTTACAAATTAAAGAAAATGCTAATTGATTTATTTTATCAATATTTTTTCTTACAGTGTATTGTGGTATTACTGAAAGGACATACCAGTCATTTACACCTATTGGTGTATATGTTGCATAACGTTCTTTACCTTTATATTTATATGAAATAAAGCCACTCTTTTTATGTTTTGTATCTTCATATACTTTTTTATAGCTATAACCAATATCAAAAGAAGCTTCCTTGAATATATCATATATATTACTACTTGCTCCAACTATAGCATTTGTATGTGAAGATTTCAAAACAAATTGTCCACTAGATTCAAATATATCTATATATCCTTCACTATTGAAACTTGTTATATCAATAAATTCAGCTAACTTGTCATTATAGTATGAACCATATAAAACACCAATAACTTTATTGTTTTTATATACAGGTGTAGCTATAACAAAAGTATCCTTCCCATCAATAGGAGATTTTACTACTTCAGATATATTACTATCTCCACTAATTGCTTTCTTAAAATATTTATAATTTGATATATCAACAACTTTTCCATCGCTAGTATGACTTCTTCCATCAGGAGAAGCAATAGAAATTCTTTGAAAATCAGATTCCTTTGATATTTTAGCCAACAATGGAATTATCTCAGGATTATCTATAGTATCAAAATATGAAACCATATTCGCTACACTCTTAACAAATGATAATGAACTGTCTAGTTTTATTTTTATGGCATTAGAGCTCTGTAAAGATATTTCTTTTAAATTAACTCTATTGTTTTCTTCTTCTTGAACATTAGTTTTAAATGCAAAATCAGAAAAAGAAATTATTGTGAATAAAAATATTAAAATAATACTCATTGCGCTTTTTAACGATTTTGCTCTTATCACTTACTTACCACCTCCAAATTAAAATTCATTGACCTATATTTTATAGACTAATTTTTCAAATTCTTTAACTGGTAATGGTTTTGAAAAATAATAACCCTGAATAATATCACAATTTGCTTTTCTTAACATTTCTACCTGACTTTTAGTTTCAATTCCTTCAGCAACTACTCTTATTCCCAATTGCTTAATAAGCGAAACTATACTTTTTATGACAATTTGACTTTTATCAATATTCTTATCATCAATAAAAAATCCTCTATCTAGTTTAATTACGTTTAAAGGTATATTTTTAAGCATATTCACAGAAGAATATCCTGACCCAAAATCATCCATCGAAAGTATAAATCCAATATCTTGTAGACTTCTACTTACCTCAAACAGAGTATCCGTATCTCCAAACATACTAGATTCAGTAATTTCAATTTCTATTAAACTATATGGTATTTTATATTTATCACATATATTAACTATTTTTGTAATAAAATCTTTTTTAAAAAAATCAACTCTTGAAAAGTTTACAGATATAGGTAAAGGTGAAATACCTTTATCAAATAAAGTTCTAATTTCTTTACAAGCTTGTTCTAATATGTACATATCAATTTTTGTAATAAACCCATTCTTTTCAAATATAGGAATAAAATCACTTGGATATATAAATTCTTTTTCTGTATATTGCCATCTAACTAGTGCCTCACTTCCACAGAATTTCTCTGATTTAATATTGTATTTTGGTTGTAAATACATTATGAATTGATTATTTTCAAGTGCATATTCCATCTTTTTTTCTATTTTATCTTCAAGTAATAACTTATCTCTTAGCTCGTCATTAAAAAAAGCAAAATTTATATCTCTATTATTTTTTATTGATAATTTAGCAAGTGAAGCTCTATCACTATATGCACTTATAGATAAGCTCTTATCCTTAATTTCATATATTCCAAAAGATAAGTTTACAACATCATTATTGATAATGATTTTTTTAATAACATTTATTATATCTTCTCTTGTGTCATACGATAACAACATATTAAAATTATCAGAACTCACACGAGCAAAAGTTTCATTATTATGAGTTATACTATCTAATGTATCCGCAATATCTTTTAAAATTGAGTTTCCTTTTTTATGACCATATATATCATTAATTGCTTTGAATTTATCAATATCAAATATAACCATTGCATGTTTATCATTTTGTGATGCTTTCTTTAGCAGATTTCTAACATCTAACTCAAATTTTCGCCAGTTTGAATAACCAGTTACAAAATCTGTATATGCCATTTTTTCTATAGTTTTTTGACTCTTTGCTTTTGAATATAATATGTACAGTATAACACCTAAAAACAAAAATGAAAGTATAATCCATCCAATAATTGTAATTATCATTAAATTATTTAGTTTTTTAGATACGACCATCTTTGGAACGACTGATATTATAAACCAATCATTTATTCCTAAAGAAGTATATGCCATATAAAATTCTTTTCCTGATTCTTTAGCCTCTACTACGCCTTTATCTGATATTTTCATATTTTTAAAAGTAAATATTTTTTTAAAATTAACTTGTGAAAGATTTGTAATATTTGAATTTGAATTTTTATGATAAGATGGAATGATTATTTCACCATTGCTATCACATATAAGCGAAAAACCTTCACCATTAAAGGTTGAAATAGACAAAAATTCAGATACAAACTCAACATCATAATCAGCTGCAATAACAGCAACAATTTTACCATTATTGTATAATGGGACTGCATATGTTTTAGTCAATTTTCCAGTATCTTTATCTATTAGGGGCTTTGATATATTAGCTGTACCTTTAATGGCCAACTTAAAATAATCCCTATCTGAAAAATCTGTTCCAAAAATACCTTTAGCATAACCTTTACCATTCGGTAAAATCATACCAATGTTATTATAGTTGCTATTTTTATTATATGATTCCAAAATTTTCAAAGTTTCTTCTAAATCAAATTTATCTTCTATTTCTAAAAGCTTAGAAATATTTTCCAATTCGTTTAAATTACTTTTTAATTTACTATTAATTGCAATTTTACTCTCTTCACTAATTTCTGACAAGTAATTTTTTGTTTCATATTCAAGTACATCATCCATATTACTTATATAAAAAAACGCAAATACACTAAAAAAGAATACTACTATAAATGATATTAATATACTTTTTAATATTTGCCTACTGTATTTCAAGTGGCTACACCTCACCCTCTCAATTAGTTATATTTAGTTGATTCACTTTATTTTACTATTAAAAACTCTTTTTTACAATTGAGTTTCATAAATTGTTAATAAAGAACAAGTTAAATAAATATATTACTTATGGAATAATAAATTTAAAGGGTATAAATACAACAATAACATATTTAATCATATTAGTCTTATAGTTACTAATGTAATTAAATATGCTATTTTTTATATTTATACCCATTGACATGTACTTTTAAATTTATATAGCTTATATGAAGGTTTCTATTTTTCCAAATGTTCTCTTCTTATTGAAGATGTTTTAAAATATTCAACTAGTTTATTTTTATCGTTATTAAAGATAGCCTCTTTTATTAAATTTACTTCTATCTCAAAATTTTCTATACATTTTAATAAATTATCTCTGTTTCCTAAAAAAAGTTCACTCCATAGGTCTTCATTCATATTTGCAATACGAGTTAAATCTCTATAACTATCTCCAATAAATTTACCTGTATCTCTACCTTCTTCGTCACTATTTATAAGAGCAACTGCCATTACATGAGGTAACTGAGATGTAAAAGCTATCATTTCATCATGTTTTTGTGCAGTCAATTTTTTTACTCTTTTAAAACCTATTTCTAAAATTAAATTCTCAACAAACTCTAAGTTTTTTATATTATTTCTGCCAGTTGGAGTAATTATATAATTTGCTTTTTTAAATACCTCATCGCTAGCAAAATCAATTCCCTTTTTTTCTCTACCTGCCATTGGATGACCAAATATAAAATCTACATCATCTGGAATAATTTTCAAGACATCATTTATAAGAACTTCTTTTATTCCTGTGGTATCAGTAATTATAGTTCCTTTTTTGAAAAATTCTTTGTTATTTTCTAAAAAATTTACAATTAATCTAGGATATATAGACAATATAATCAAATCAGCTTGTTTAAAAAACTCCTTACCTGTAGTACATCCTTTTTTGATAATTTTTAACTCTTCTGCTTTTTTCAGAGTTTCAGAATCTATATCTACTCCAAACACATCTTCATATCCAGCTTTTTTTAATGCCTTAGCAAAAGAACCTCCTATAACTCCTAATCCTACAACAACAATATTCATTATTCTTATTTCCCCCTAGATTATTTTTTCGTTAAATTCAAATTTAAGATTTTTATTAATTGCATTTTTGATATTATATACAGCATCATTTAATGATTTAGCATTTAAAATTTCTATATCTGCAGCATTTTTATAAAGATTTATCCTTTCATTATAAAGATTATATAATTTCTCTTTTCCATCTTGTAATAAAGGTCTTGAATTAATATTTATATCCTCTAAAATTTTTTCTATAGGTCTATTAATAAAAAGTATTATTCCTACTTCTTTGAGTATCTCTATATTAATATCTTTTTTTATTACACCACCACCAGTAGAAACTACTGTTTTATCACTAGCAGAAAGTTCTCTACATGCTTGTGTTTCATAATTTCTAAAAACATCTTCTCCTTCCAAAAATAGCTCTGCTATACTTTTTTGAGATATTTTATTTATATAATCATCCATATCACAAAAACTACAATTATATTCCTGTGATAAAAGTTTTCCAATTGTAGTTTTTCCACTACCCGGCATACCTATTAATATTACCTTTTCTTTGTTTATCATAATCAATCCCCCTATAAAAAGTTTAATTTTATTTCTTCATATATAATATTTAAAGCACCACTATCTATTTTAATATTTTGCCATATTTCTTGAGACTTTACTGCTTGCCCAACCAACATATATAATCCATCACACGTTTTTTTACCTAGACTCTGACCAATTTCTAAAAAATAAGTTTTTTTAGGATTGTAAATCAAATCTACTAACATATCAAAATTCTGTATAATAGATTTTGGGACAGGTGATACTCCTACATTAGGATACATTCCTACTGGAGTTGCATTTAATATTATATCTCCTTTTATATTCTTAAGCTCTTCATAATCTATTAATATAGCTGAATTATTTGATAGCTTTTTATTATCTTTTTTTCTAGTTGAAACATAAACTTTACCTATTCCAGAATCAAGAAGGTATGTAATGGCTGCTTTAGATGCACCGCCAGTACCTAATATAACAGCTGTCTTTCCTTGAATATCAATATTAGCTACTTTGAACATAATATCAAGTCCAAAATAATCTGTATTATAGCCATATAATTTGTTCTCTTTAAGTAAAATTGTGTTAATTGCCCCTATACGCTTTGCTTCTGGAGATATAAAATCTAAAAACTCCATGACTCTTTCTTTATATGGGACAGTAATATTTACACCTTTGATTCCCAATAATTTTATAGCATCATCCAACATTGGTATATTTTCTTTTGAAATCTCAAAGTTCTTATAAGCACCTTCAATATTCAATATTTCAAATAACCTCTTATGAATTTGAGGGGAAACACTATGAGATAGCTTTTCACCTATTAGACCAAAAAAATTCATCTTTACACCTCCTAATCATTCTGTTTAAATAAAAAATTATATTTATCTATTCAATTTTATTTCTATATACACCGATAAATTTAAAGTATGCTGTATTACGTTCTATCATGTCTAACAAACTACATACTTTTGAATCATATATAGAACATTCGAAATCTATATAAAAGAAATATCTCCAAGAAGCATTTTTCATTGGTCTTGATTCTATTTTTGTCATATTTATATTGTTTTCAGCAAAGTATCCAAGTATTTTATAAAGCTTTCCAGCTTCATGCTCAACAGAAAATACGATACTCATCTTGTTTGACTCTTCTTCAATGTGTATCTCATTACTAATTACCACGAATCTAGTATAATTGTCTGTCATATCATTTATACATGGACTTATTATTTCTAATCCATAAATCTTTGCAGCTTTTTTACTAGCAATTGCTGCCTTTGTTTTATCCTGAAGTCTCTTAACAAGTTCAGCACTAGTTGCTGTGTTATTAAAAGGTATCAATTTCCATTGACTATTTTGTTTTAAAAATTCACTACTTTGACCTATTCCTTGTGGATGTGAATATATTTCTTTAATATCTTCAAGCTTTGTACCCTTTATCCCAATTAAATTTTGATTTATTTTTATACATTCTTCTCCAACTATATAAAATCCATATTTTCCTAAAAGGTCATAAGTCTCAGAAATCGCTCCTGTAGACGAATTTTCTATAGGTATTATTCCATAATTTATTTCTTTATTTTGAAGTGCTATAAAGACATCTTCAAATTCTTTAAATTGTTTTTTTATGATTTTAGTATTAAAAAATTTTGTTAGTGCTTCTTCTGTAAATGAACCTGACATACCAGGAAACCCTACTAGGAGATTTTTTTTATTAAGTTCGCTTTTTACTGATTTATATTTATATATATTTAACAAATCAAAATTTTCATTTAATGAATTTGAACTATTTTCATTTTTTTCCTCTACATTATTATCTATTAATCTTTTTTGCAAATTCTTACTAACTTCCATTATTGAATTAAAAAATTGCACAGTCTCTTGTGAATATTTTTTATCTTCTAGATTATTTACTGCTTTACTCAATACTTTTTCTTCTCTATCTTTTTGAAGTATAGTAGTATTATTTCTCATTTTATGCCTAGCAATTTCGAGAACTATATTCATCCTTTTTTCAAATAATTTGACAAGTTCCTTATCTATATCATCAATTTTATTTCTATATCTCGTTAAATCCTCCATTATTATCGTCCTTTCATCAAATCAAAAATTCCAATAGCTGTTACTGCTTCTATTACAGGTATAGCTCTTTGAACTATACAAGGGTCATGTCTACCTTTAATAGCTAAAACATCATCTTTTTTATCTTCTATATTAACAGTGTTTTGTTGTTTACTAATTGATGGAGTTGGCTTAATTGCTACTTTAAAAATTATTGGCATTCCATTTGTAATCCCTCCAATAACCCCTCCATTATTATTAGTTTTACTTTTTACTGTATCTCCAACGTAGTACATTTCATCATTGCTTTGAGAACCATACATATCTGTAATATCAAATCCCAATCCAAATTCTACACCTTTTATGGATGGAACAGAAAATAGTAAATGTGATAGAGTAGATTCAACAGAATCAAAAAACGGATTTCCAACACCTACATTGACACCTATCACTGCACATTCAATTATACCTCCAACTGAATCTCCCTGATTTTTTGCATCTAGAATAGTATTTTTTATGGCTTCTTCCTTTGATAAATCAAGTAAAGGTAATTCTAAATTTTGTAAATTTAATAATTCTTGTTTTGAAATGTCTACATAATTAAAACCCTTATCCTCTATATTCTTGATTTTTTTAATATGAGCTCCTATCTCTATACCTTCTTGTGATAAAATTTGTTTACATATAGCACCACAAAATACTAATGGAGCAGTTATTCTTCCTGAAAAATGTCCTCCTCCTCTATAGTCATTAAACCCAGAATATTTTATATGACCTGTATAATCTGCATGACCTGGTCTCATCAAGTTTTTAACTTTTCCATAATCTTTTGAACGAGTATCACTATTTCTTATAATCGCACATAATGGAGTTCCTGTAGTTTTTCCATCAAAATATCCACTTAAAATTTCTGGTATATCACTTTCATTTCTTGAAGTTGATATAGAATTTTTTCCTGGTGCTCTTCTTTTCATTTCTTTGTCAATCTTATCAAGGTCTAACTCGATACCTGCAGGAAGTCCATCTATATTTATACCTATAGCATTTCCATGAGATTCTCCAAAGATGGATATTTTCAAATTATTTCCCCATATTCCACTCATCAATTCTTCCTCCTAACATCTCAAAATCTTTAAAAAAATGTGGATAAGACTTTGATACACACTCAAAATCTTTCAATATGATTGGCTTATCACATCTACAAGAAGCAATTGCAAGTGTCATTGCAATCCTGTGGTCTTTGTGACTCCATACTTCTACACCTCCATTTAATTTGCTTACTCCTTCAATTATCAAACTATCCTCTTTTTCTTCTATATTCGCCCCTAGCTTACTCAACTCAATATTTATTGCATGAAGTCTATCACATTCCTTAATTCTAAGTCTTCCAGCATTTATTATGGTCGTCTTCCCTATACTTAAAGCTGCTACCACAGATAAAACTGGTATTATATCTGGACATTGAGATGCATCTATCAAAGTACTATTTAAACAGTTTGCTATTCCTTTGATTTTGTTGTCTTCTCTTAAAATTTCCATACCCATTCTTGATAAAATCTCGATAACTTCACTATCTCCTTGAAGAGAATTTTCTTTAAGGTCAAGTATGTTAATATCTTCTCCAATAGCATCTGCTGATAAATAAAATGCACCTTGAGAATAATCTCCTTCAACTTTATAATCTCTAGCTTTATAAGTTTGATTTCCTTTTATGATAAATTCTTTATAATTATTATTTACAATTTCTACTCCAAAATCTTTCATAGTTGAAATAGTTAAATCTAAATACCCTTTAGATTCTAGTTCAGTGGTAATTATTATCTTTGAATCACTATCTAATGTAGGCAATATAAATAATAATCCTGTTATAAATTGAGAACTTATATTTCCTTTTACTCTAAATTCATCTGGTTTAAGTTTTCCTGATACAATTAAATCCAGTTTATTTTCTTTGTAGCTATATTCTATCCCCTGTCTGTCAAATATCTCATAATAAGTATCAAGTGGTCTTTTTCCAAGATTACCTCTTCCTATAAATCTTTTTACTCCATCAAAAGCTAAAGATATAGGTACCAGAAATCTTAAAGTAGAACCTGACTCATTACAATCTATAGTCAGTTTAGGTTGATTCAATTGATTCTCTTTATTTAAGATTGCTTCTTTAGAATAGATTCCTGTGATTTCTAAAATATCTTCTTTTTTTTCTATAGTTGCTCCTAATGATATCATTGCTCTTATAGTAGCTATAATATCATCAGAAAAATCTATATTAGAAATTCTACTTTTTCCATCACTTAAAGCTGCACAAATAACTGCTCTATGTGCCATACTTTTTGATGGAGGAATTTTTACATTGCCTGATAATTTGCTTGGATATATTTTTAAGCTTCCCATCATTTTACCTCCTGAAAAAATTTAGAAGTAGTATCATATATAATACTTTCTCCAATATCCTTTAAAAGTATTATTTTTAGTGTATCACCTAGATTTTTTTTATCGAGAGATATAGTATCTATTATAGATTTATTATCTCCTAATTCAACTTCATAAGGTAAATCATAATTTATTAAAATTGATTTTATAAGTTCTGATGTACCTTGTTTTGTAATCCCTCTTTTTTCACTCTCTAATGTTATCTTATACATACCTACACCAACAGCTTCTCCATGAGTATAACCTGTAAAGTTATAGTGTTTCTCAATAGCATGACCTAGTGTGTGCCCAAAATTTAAAAGCATCCTATCTCCTAAATCTTTCTCATCAGCTTCAACTACAGTTTTTTTGAGAAGGCAACATTTGTGTATAATGTATTCTATATGGTGCATCACTTCTTCCCTGTTTTTTAAGTTTACAAGCTTATTAAAAAAAGTTTTATCTTTTATACATCCATACTTTATAACCTCTGCCATTCCATCTCTATAAAATTTTTCTGGAAGAGATGATAATACATCTGGGTCAATAAATACTGCTTTAGGCTGATAAAAACTTCCCACTAAGTTTTTTCCTCTTTCAAGGTCAACTCCAACTTTTCCACCTACAGAACTGTCCACTTGAGCTAATAAAGATGTTGGAATTTGAATAAAATTTACACCTCTTAAAAAAGTTGCTGCTGTAAATCCTCCTAAATCTCCAATTACCCCTCCTCCTAGTGTAATAATCAAATCTTTTCTAGTTAACTTAAAGTCAAGTAAACTATCATATATTTTAGGTAGAGTGTTAAATGACTTTGTCTCTTCACCAGCTTCTAATATTATAGCTCTAGTTTCAAATCCAGATTCAATCAAATTATTTTTAACTTCATCTAAATATAATTTTGCTATATTTTCATCTGTAACAATAAAAATCTTATTCCCAGAATATATTTTTTTAATTTCTTTGCCTATATTTTTTAATATACTTTTTTTTATAAATATATTGTAACTATTCTCTTTTAGATTAACTAATAATTTTTCTTCCACGTTTAACCATCCTTCTATAGATTATATTTCTCTTCCAACTGCTGATGCGATAGTTTTTAGTTCATTTATTAATCCATCATACTCATCTGGTTTAATTGATTGTTTACCATCACAAAGTGCATGAGCTGGGTCATTATGAACTTCTATTATTAAACCATCTGCTCCAACCGCAATTGCTGCTTTAGATAGAGAGTCAACCATCCATGATTTTCCTGCTGCATGACTTGGGTCAACTATGACTGGTAAATGGCTAAGTTTTTTTACAGCTAAGATTGCACTTAAATCCAAAGTATTTCTAGTGTATGTTTCAAAAGTTCTTATACCTCTTTCACAAAGAACTACATTTTCATTTCCTCCAGCCATTATATATTCAGCTGACATTAGCCACTCTTCAATTGTAGCAGATAATCCTCTTTTTAAAAGTATTGTTTTATTTGTTTTTCCTAATTCTTTTAATAAATCAAAGTTTTGCATGTTTCTTGCTCCAACTTGAATTACATCTACATTTTCTTCAAATATATCTATATCTTGTGTTGACATTATTTCTGTAACTATAGGAAGACCTGTTTTTTCTTTTGCTTTTTTTAATAAATCTAATCCATCATATCTTAATCCTTGGAAAGCGTATGGAGATGTTCTTGGCTTGAATGCTCCTCCTCTTAAAAATCCTGCTCCTGATTTTTTTACATCTTCAGCTATAGAAACTATTTGTTCTTCTGTTTCAACAGAACAAGGACCAGCTATCATAGTAAGTTTTTTTGACCCAATTTCCATACCATCGACATTTATAATTGAAGGTTCTGGATGAAATTTTCTATTTGCTTTTTTAAAAGGTTCTACTACATGCATAACTTTTTCAACTACCTTATTTGCTTCTATTCTTTTAGCATCTATCTTACTAGTATCTCCAACTAACCCTAAAACAGTTAATTCTTTTCCATCTATAGGATTCACTTCTACACCCTCTCTACAAATAGCTTCTATTAATTTCTTAACTTCTCTCTTATCTGCTCCTACTTTTAATACTACTATCATCTTTACTACCCCCTAATATTGTAATTCTATATTTGAGTTTAAAATAAAAAAGAGAACTCATTAATGAGTTCTCTAAAATAATCTATTAAGCATCAAATCTTACATGACCGTATAAAATAATCATTTTTATAAAATTTACCTATGCCCAAGGTTATTAAAATCAAGGCCTCACCAGAAAGGAATTACATGTATTTTTGTAAAAGAAATAGCCAGCGCTAAAATAAAAGCCCCAGAACATAAAATAAAAAAAGCTATAAAGTTTTGCCACTAGTTCTTTTAAAATCCCTTTCATAGTATTATCCTCCATTTTTATAATTTATTACTCTTCTTGTTTAATAATTATAGCAAAGAAAATATAATTGTCAATATTTTCTATAAATATTTTCAATTTAAAATATTTCTTTATTTTCTTAATTCACTTTTTCTTTTAATACCTTTTTCTAAAATCGTTTAAAAAGCATCTTATTTTTACAATAATTTTTTTATTTTAAATATTATAATTCCAACAAAAACTATGCCTAACATCAAAAGTAATGTTGCTGGATATCCATAAAGCCAATTTAGTTCTGGCATATACCTAAAGTTCATTCCATATATTCCCGTTATAATTGTAAGTGGTGCAGAGATAGCCGTAAGTAAAGTCAATTTTGTAATCAAGTGATTCGTTTTTTCACCTACTCTAGAAGAATAAATATCTAGGAGTTTATCTGCCAGCTCACGTGTTGATAATGCAAAATTATATAATTTATCAATACCAAAATCTATCCCTTGAAAATTTTCAAGATTATATTTTTTTACATTGGAGTATTTTAAATATCGTATATTTTCTTTAATTATTCTATCTCCAATATATAAAAGTGGTCTGGTGTTTTTAACTATAGTTCTAGTCAATCCTCTTACATCACTTATTCTAGAAACATGATTTTTATGAATATTGTCCATCATCTCATCTTCTATTTCAAGAATTAACTCTTCAACTTTTTCTAAAGATTCGAAGCCATTTTTTATAACTTCTCTAAAAATTAAATAATTTATCTTAAAAAGGTTGATGACAGGATTTTTTTCAAGTTGAGAATTTTTTAAAATAAGATTCTTTACAAATTCAAATAAAAAATGCTCTTCATTTACAACAACTAATATAAAATTATCTGATAAATACATATTTACTTCTTCTATAACAGCTTCTCCATTTCTCAATTCAAAGGTATTTAGGCTCAAAAAATCATAATTATCAAATAAATCAAGCTTTGTTATTTCATCAAATTTAAGACAATCATTAAATGTTATTTCATCTATATCCAAAGTTTCCTTGAGTAATTTTAAATTTTTTGGAGCACTTAATATAAGATATGAATTTTCTGGTATATAAAATTTCACTCTAAAATCTTCCACAATCTCTCTTGTATTCAAATTCAATATATACATAAATCTACTCCTAAACTTCAGTTTACATTTTAAAAATTACATATATTTATTACTGTAATTATTTTTCACTATTTCAGTAATTATTATTTAATATTTATTTATATTAAATTTATTAGAAAATAAATATTAAATCTTTTATCTTTTAACTTAGACTTTTCTTACAAATTATACCATACTTTTATTTTAAAATGTATTTAATATTATCAATGCTAAAAAAGTACTAAAAAATGAAATGCATATACTTAAATTAATAATAGCATACACACTTCATTTTAACTTAATCTAAATTATACAATTGTAGCATCCATTTTGTCTATTCATCATTTAGTCTATATCCAACACCAACTTCTGTAATTATATACCTAGGGTCAGCAGGTTGCTTCTCTATTTTTCGTCTTAATGTTGCCATAAAAACTCTTAAGGACTTAGTTTCATTTCCTATAATACTACCCCATATTTCTTTTATTATAAAATTATGAGTAAGTACTTTTCCATGATGCTTTGCAAGTAATGAAAGAATATTATATTCAATTGGTGTCAAATGTACTTCGTTATTGTCAACAATGACTTTTCTTTTATCAAAATCAATAAATAACTCATCTACTTCAAACGTAGACCTAATCTCTTCTTTTTGCTGTAATTCTACTTGTGAGTGTCTAAACGCCACTCTTACCCTAGCTAATAACTCTACTATAGAAAATGGTTTTGTTAAGTAATCATCTGCACCTGCATCAAACACTTCTACCTTTTCTCTGTCTTGTTCTCTAGCTGAAACTACAATTATTGGTATATTTGAAAACTGCCTAATAGCTTTTATTACCTCTATTCCATCCATATCTTCTAGCCCTAAATCCAAGAGAACGACATCTGGAGAATATGAGACAGCAATTGATATTCCTTCTTTACCAGTTATAGCCTCTTTAACATCATAATCTTGTGTTGCAAGTGCAGTAGATATAAATTTTCTTATTGTTTTATCATCCTCTACTAATAATATAAGTTTTTTACTCATTTCTTCCTCCAAAACTAGATTTCAAAATTTCATACTATTCATTTTCTTTGGGCAAACTAAATTTAAAAGTTGAACCTTTATCTTTATTATTTACTACTAAAATTTCACCTTTATGAGCTTGAATTATAGATTTACAAATTGATAATCCAAGTCCAACACCTTTTCTAGAATCCTTAGTACCTTCTTCTCCAGTAAAGAATCTATCAAATATATGCTCCTTCAGTTCTTTGGATATTCCAGGACCATTATCAGACACTTCAAACCAAACATAATCTTCTTTTTCATATACAATTATATTTATTTTACAATCCTCTTTTGAATATTTTAAAGCATTATCTATTAGATTAATTAAAACCTGTTCTATTAATTTGGCATCCATAGGAACAAATAATATTTGCTCTGGTATATTAATATCTATAATTGCATTTTCAATTCTTTTTTTAATATTTTGTAATGCCTCTGATATAATTTCCTCAACAAGTTCAGAACGTTTTTTGACTTCTAACTTTCCTTCATCTATCTTAGTCATGCTAAGTAAATTTTCAACAAGTCTTATTAACCACTGAGTATCTTCATATACACCACTAAGTAGCTCGTCTATTATATCCTGACCTATAGTATCTTTATTTTTTATAATTGTACTAACTGCTCCAGATATTCCTGCTAATGGTGTTCTGAGGTCATGTGAAACTGCTCTTAAAAGATTACTTCTAAGCCTCTCTCTTTCTATCTCAAGATTAGTATTTTCTTTTGCTTCTGATAGAATTTCTCTATCAAGAGCTATTGCCATTTGAGCAGTTATTGTTTCAATTAAACTTATATCTTCTGTATCTAATTTTGAATCAACACACGATATACCAATAACCCCCAAAGTTGAATTCATACCTATAATTGGTATATAATATCCTTTTGAACCAGGAAGTGTATCTGTATCACTACCTGCTACTGTTGAATTAGACAAGACCCAACTTGCAACAGCTTTTTCATCTTCTATATTTAAATCGTTTTTATCCTTATTAGCAGTATTTTTTTTATAGAACTTTGATTTCTTATCCTTATCCATATTTAAATAGCAAACTATATCTCTACTTAGACTAAGACATAAAAGTTCTATACCCTTATTTACTATATCATCTTTATTTGACAATCTTAAAAATCCCTTAATTATTTGATATATCATTTTTGTATTTTCTTCTCTTTTAGCAGCTGTATCTGCCTCATGTTGTATCTTAGATGTAAGAGTACTAGTTATTATACCAACTATTGAGAATACAACTAATGTTACTATATAATTTGAATCAGCTATTGACAATGTATATAAAGGTGCTGTAAAAAAATAATTTAACAGTACTATATTAAATACAGAGCTTATTATCCCTGTACTATATCCTTTAGTCCACATAGAAACCAAAACTACACCTAACATATATATTAGTAATATATTTTCTCTTATAAATCCCATACTTTGTACTATATATGCCAAAATGCTTATCACTAAAGTAATAATTATAAGTTTTATAAAATCAATTTTACTGATTTTAAATTTTGATTTTATTGATGAGTTATCCTTTTTAGGTCTATATTTAACTTCTGAAGCAAATTTGTAAGGGATTATATGTATATCTATATAATCAACTTCATCTATCAATTTGTCAACTATATCTTTTTTCAGTTTTTTACTCAATTTTTTAGTATTTGAATGATTTCTACCTATTACAATTTTTGTTACGTTTCTTATCTTGGCAATTCTAAGTATCTGTTCTATTACATTTTCACCATGTAAAACAATTATCTCACCACCTAACTTCTTAGCTAGTTTTAAATTGTTTTGTAATTGTTTTTGTTCCTCAAAAGGCAATTTTGCTGTATTTGGAGTTTCAACATATAAAGCTATCCACTTAGCAAATGTACTATCTGCTATCCTAGACGCGGTTCTAATAACCTTTGCTGAAGATGGAGATGGGCTTATACATGCAAGAAGTGTATCTGATGTAGGTATTACTGTTACATCACCCTTTGATAATCTAGTCATTTGAACTTCTTTATTTACTCTTTCAGCTGTTTTTCTAAGTGCAATTTCTCTAAGTGCAACTAAATTGTCTTTTATAAAAAAATTATCTTTCGCTCTAATTGCCTGTTCCTTTTTATATATTTTACCTTCATTAAATCTTTCAAGAAGTACATCAGGTTCAACATCTATAAGCTCTAATTGTGTACTTATATCTAAAAATTTATCTGGTATAGTTTCTTTGACTGATACATTTGTAATTATCTCCACGATATCATTTAAACTTTCTAGATGTTGTACATTTACAGTAGTATATACATTTATACCTGCTAGTAATAATTCCTCTATATCCTGCCATCTTTTGGTATGCCTTAACCCAGTGACATTGGAATGAGCAAACTCATCAACTAATATAACTTCTGGCTTTCTTGCTAATGCCGCATCTAAATCAAACTCTTTTAATTTTATAGACTTATATTCTATTTCTTTTACAGGAAGAGTCTCTAATCCATCAAGTAATGCTAATGTTTCTGGTCTAGTATGTGGTTCAATATATCCAACTACTACATCAATCCCTACTTTTTTTAAATTTTGTGCAGACTCCAACATAGAATAAGTTTTACCTACACCTGCTGCATACCCAAAAAATATTTTTAACTGACCTCTATTTAGTTTTTTCTCTTCATTCTTTATTTTTTTTAATAGAATATCAGGATTTGGTCTGTCCATCAAACAACCTCCTTGTACATTTCATTACTATTATAATATCAATTCTAGTATAAAAATGTAGTTAAGATGTATTTTTAATGATTAAGATTATGTAAAGATACAAGTATGTACTTTAATTGTAAAATAAAAATGCCTAAATAATAGGCATTTTTATTTTTTATACATTCCTTTTTGTCAATTCTCTTGTTTTGATTTATATATTTTTGATTTATATTTTATTGAAAATGCATTAACAGTTTTAAATATGCAAATACATATTTAAATAAAACTATTACTACAATCTTTATTTCAACATATTTACTTTAAATTCAGTATTTCCATGAATTCATCACCTGTAATTGTCTCTTTTTCCAATAAATATTCAGCAAGTTCATGTAGCTTATCTATATTATTCTCTAAAATCTCAATTGCATTTTTATGACAAGTCTTTACTATTCTAAATACTTCTTCATCAATTTTAGCTGCAGTATCTGAAGAACAAGCAAGAGAAGAGTCTCCTCCTAGGTACTGATTACTTACTGTTTCAAGAGCAACCATATCAAATTCCTCACTCATACCAAGACGAGTAACCATAGCTCTTGCAATCTTAGTAGCTTGCTCTATATCATTTGATGCACCTGATGTACAAGTATTAAAAATAACTTCTTCAGCAGCACGACCACCTGTAAAAGTAGTTATTTTATCAATTGCTTCTTCTTTGGACATAAGTACACTTTCATCTTCTGCAACTTGCATAGTATAACCCAATGCACCTGAAGTCCTAGGTATTATTGTAATTTTATGGACAGGTGCAGAATGTTTCTGCATTGCAGCAACAAGTGCGTGACCTATTTCATGATAAGCTATGATTTTCTTTTCTTTATCAGAAATCACAGCTCCTTTACGTTGATATCCTGCAATTACGGTCTCAACAGATTCCTCAAAATCTTGTTGCTCTACTACATCTCTGCCAGATTTAACTGCTAAAAGTGCTGCTTCGTTTACAATATTTGCAAGTTCTGCTCCAGATGCACCTGATGTAGACCTAGCGATTGCATTATAATCTATATTTGAGTCTACATTTACATTTTTAGCATGTACCTTTAATATAGCTTCACGTCCTCCAAGGTCTGGAAGTTCAACTGGTATACGTCTATCAAATCGTCCTGGACGAAGTAATGCTTTATCAAGACTATCAGGTCTATTCGTTGCAGCTAGTATTACTACACCTATTCCACCATCAAATCCATCCATCTCACTTAATAACTGATTTAAAGTTTGTTCACGTTCATCATTTCCACCTAGTCCACTTCCATTATCACGCTTTTTACCTATAGTATCAATTTCATCTATAAACACTATACATGGAGCTTTCTCTTTAGCTTGCTTAAATAAATCACGTATTCTAGATGCTCCCATACCTACAAACATCTCAACAAATTCAGAACCAGAGATTGAGAAAAATGGTACATCTGCTTCGCCTGCTACAGCTTTTGCAAGTAATGTTTTTCCTGTTCCTGGAGGTCCTACTAAAAGTGCACCTTTTGGCATTTGTGCTCCTATTTTTTTATATTTTTCTGGGTTGTGTAAGAAATCTACTATCTCACTTAGAGCTTCTTTTGCCTCATCTTGACCAGCTACATCATTAAATCTTTTTCCACTTTGGGCAGATACATACATTTTGGCATTGCTCTTTCCAAATTGCATACTATTACCACCCATTCGTTTTTGCATTGATTTCATCATTAAATTACCAAATAGCATAAGAATACCTATAGGTACTATCCATGTAAGTAAAATACTTAAAAGAGGTGAATTTTCTTTAGGAATAATCTTAGTAAATTCTACTTTTGCATCTTTTAATCTATCAACTAGTTCTGGATCATCCATTCTACCAGTTATGTATATATTTTTATCCTTACTACTAGATGGGCTTATTGCAATTTTATTACTTTCTATCTCAACAGATTTAACCTTTCCTGTATCTAACATTGTAAGAAATTTTCCATAATCAATCTCAACCATTTTTTTATCCATTAGACTTGGAAATATTAAAGCATTTAAAAACATTACTACTATTATTATTATTGTATAGTAATAGAGTATTGACCTCTTTTGTGGTTTGTGTTCATCCATAATTTTGTTCTCCTTTAAATTAATTTTATGTTATTTGCAATCAATATGAGTTAAAAGCTTATTTAATTTTTTTAAGCCCTCTATTATATCTTCCATATCTTGCAATTTTTCACTAGTCATATTTTCAAAATAGTCATCAAAAATACTACTTGAAATATTTTCTTGTATATCTAACGATTTTTCTGTTACTTTAACTTTTACAATTCGTTGGTCTTCTTTATCTCTTATACGATTTAAAAATCCATTTTTTTCTAGTCTTTGGCATATTACTGATACATTGCTATTTGTCATATTCAAATTTTTACCTAAATCACTTATTTTTTTCTCTCCATGTTCACATAGTTCTGATAAAATCAAAGCTTGTACTGCTGTAATCCCAAGCGGTTGATAAAACTGACTTAATGAAGTTGTAAATTTAATATTTATATCTCTAGTTAATTCTAGCAGTGCTTTTTTATAACTTATCTCATCCATATAAATTCTCCCTGTAAAAATACTTTATTTTACTAATATTTTTAACTTTAAATTCAAAAATATTTTATAAATAATGCTTAACACTATAAATATTTAATGTATTAAATATTATAGTATTAAGTATTTATTGTCAATAACAATATTGTAACTTCAGTCATAAATAGTTTATCTTATTATTGAAATTTTTGTATAAAATATTTTTAATAAAAAATCGATGTATTTATTTTACACCGATTCCTCTCATTTTAATCTTATTTAAAAATTAAAATCTAAAGTTATTTACTATTACAATAAATTTAATCTTCTGTTAACATATTATATACAAAATCAAAACTTCCTTTATGTGCACCCAAAGTCGTTTCCATAATACAAACAAATGCCTTTGCTTTTTGTAGTATTTCATCATTATCCCAATCAAACATACCTTTATCAAATATACATTCAGAAGAAACAAGTAAAAACTCTATTGTCTCTTTTGGATATTTTGTATTGAATATTCCTTCTCTTATACCTTGTTCTACTACCTCTGTTAAAATAGGTGTAAAATTTAAAATAGTTTTAACTATTGTCTTTTGATGCATCTCAGCATTGTTGGGTTGGTGAAATTGATTAATCACTTTTTCTTTACTTCCTCCAACTTTAGGTCTTTGAGATATTAATATTTGAAAAAACTTTTCAACAACTGGAATGTCTGGATTTGAAGCAATTTCTTTTAACATATTTATATCATTATCTATAATTCTAGTTATAATTGCATCCATTACCTCTTCTTTAGATTTAAAGTAGTAATAAAATGTTCCTTTTGCAATTCCAATCTCATTTAAAATATCATTTATAGTAGTTTTTGTGTATCCTTTAGTACAAAAAAGCACTTCAGCTGTGTTGAGGATTTCACTTTTACGTTCTTCAGGGTCTTTTATAATTCTCATATAGTTTCTCCTTTCAATAGACCATCAGTCGGTTTAGTCTTATTATATAAAACTACTTTTATAATGTCAATTTTATAAAATAAAAATAAGGTATAAAGAAGTATTATAATTACTTTTATACCTTATAGATTCTCATATTTTTTTGGTTGTATTTTATATTATTAAATAGTTTTTTATCCAATTTCTAAACAAAAGTTCTGAATGTTTTTTCCATTTAACAGTTGGTTCTTTTGAAGGATCGTCATTTATATAGTAATTTTGAGGTATTGAGATTTTATCACCTCTATCTACATCTCTTTTATATTCTCTATCTAAAGTATATTTATCATATTCACTGTGACCCATTACAAATACATCTCTTGAATTTGTAATTATATAAGGACCAGCTTCTTTAGAATGACTTACAATGCTTAATTCATCATTATTTTTTAAAGTTTCAATATTTACAGTAGTGTGTCTTGAATGTGGAGCAAAAAACTCTTTTTCAAATCCATCTACTATCTTACTATTTTTATCTACTTCATGCTTAAATACTCCAAAACATTTTTGACTTAATGGAAGTTTTTTTACATTGTAGTATTTGTAAAGACCTGCTTGAGCTGCCCAACATATATATAATGTAGATTTAGCCTTACTTTTAGAATAATCCATAATATCTTTTAGTTCATGCCAATAATCAACTTCTTCAAACTCCATTTGTTCAACTGGAGCTCCTGTTATTATAAAACCATCAAAAGATTCTTTTTTTGCTTCATCAAATGTTTTATAAAAATTCTTAACATATTCATTACAACTTCTTTTACTCTCTCTTGTTGAGATTTTAATAAATTCTACAGATACATTAAAACCTGTCTTATCTATTCTTCTAAGTAAATCTAACTCTGTATCTATTTTTATGGGCATTAGATTTAATATAGCTATTTTAGTATCTATATTTTCTTTGTATTCTAAATGTTTATTAAAGTCTTCTTTACAAATTACATCTATTCCTTCATCTAATAATTTATTAATAACAGGTAACCCCTTTGGTAGTATTAAAGCCATCTCTTTTCACTTCTCTTTCTCTTATACTATTAGAAATTTAAAGCTTGATTTAAATCAGCTATTAAATCCTCTACATTTTCTATTCCAACAGATAATCTTATTAGTGAAGGTAATACTCCAGATGCAATTAATTGTTCTTCTGTTAATTGTCTATGAGTAGTTGAAGCTGGATGTATAACACAAGTTCTTACATCTGATACATGAGTGACTAATGCTGCTATTTGTAGTTTTTCCACAAATTTTTTAGCATTTTTAAGTCCCCCTTTTACTCCAAATGATAAAACTCCACTGCATCCTTTTGATAGATATTTCTTGGCATTTTCATAATACTTATTATTTTCAAGTCCTGGATAGTTAATCCAATCTACATTTTTATGTTTTTCTAAAAACTTAGCTATCTTAAGTGCATTTTCACTATGTCTCTCCATTCTAAGATGTAGTGTTTCAATATTTAAATTAGTAAGATATGCGTTAAATGGACTCAAACAATTTCCATAGTCTCTAAGTAATTGAACTCTTGTTTTAGTAGCATATGCAGCATTGCCAAACTTCTCAGTATAACTTATTCCATGATATGTTGGGTCTGGCTCAACTAATTCTGGAAATTTTCCATTGTCCCAGTTAAAGTTTCCACCATCTACTATAATTCCACCAACACTTGAAGCATGGCCATCTAAGTATTTTGTAGTAGAATGAGTGACTATATTTGCTCCATATTTTAGTGGATTACAAAGTACTGGTGATGCTAATGAGTTATCAACTATAAATGGAACATTAATTCTTTTAGCTACATTTGCTATTTTTTCAAAATCTATAACTTCAAGAGTTGGATTTGCAAGTGTCTCTGCAAATACAACTTTAGTATTTTCATTTGCAAGTTCTACTATTTCATCCTCGCTTGCATCTAAATCAAATGATATTAAATCTATTCCAAATTTTTTAAGACTAGGTCCTAATAAATTAAATGTTCCTCCATATACTTTTGAAGAACAAAGTATACTATCTCCAGATTTACATATATTTAAAACTGCCAACATATTTGCAGATTGACCTGATGATACGGCAACAGATGATACTCCTCCCTCTAACAAACTTATTTTTTCTTCAAAAGCTTGAACAGTAGGATTACTTATTCTGGAATACATATGACCATCAGCTTTTAAATCAAATAAGTCAGCAAGTTGGTCTATACTACTATATTTAAAAGTTGTACTTTGATATAAAGGTAAAACTCTTGGTTCTCCATTTCCTGGCTTATAATTTCCTTGCACGCATATTGTTTCTTTGTTATACATTTTTGTATCCCCCTTAGATTTTAATTAAGAAAATTAAACTATTTGTCAGATGAGATTTAAAATAAATAAAGCCTGAGTATATAACTCAGGCTCTGTATAAGCTTAATTATACTCATCTCTCAGCTTTCGCCGCAGGATTTAGCACCAATGTATATAAATATACTGGTTGCCGGGTTTCATAGGGCCAGTCCCTCCACCTCTCTGGATAAGATTTATTTAATTTTTCTATGTTTTATATCTTATATTTTTTTCCTAATTTTGTCAACTATTTTTTATATAATTTTCTTTTAATAAATTTTCCAACCTCTACTTGCACTACAGACATTATAGCTAAAATCACTGTTACAAGCCACTGTGAGCTATTTAAAACAGTTAAATTAAATGCATCTCTAAAATTAGGGACAAATAATATAACTGCCATAAGCAAAGCAGAAGTTAAAAATGAGATTAAAAGAAATGGGTTTTTACCACTATTTTTAGTAAACATAGAGTCTGTATTTGAACGTTGGCTAAATGCACGCAACATTTGTGAAAATGCTAATACACAGAATGCCATTGTTTGACCTACAGTATGGTTTCCTATATTAAGACCAATTTTATATGCTAAAATGGTCATTATTGCTACAAATATCCCCTGAGTAATAACTCTTTGTACAAGATTTTTTTCAAACAAACTTTCTGATTTAACAGGTTGATGCTTCATTATGTTTATACTTGGTGGGTCAACTCCAAGAGCAAGCGCTGGAAGAGTTGCTGTTGCAAGGTTTACCCATAGAATATGCACAGCAAGAAGTGGAGTATCCCAGTTTAACAATATTGCAACAAATAGTGTAAGTATCTCTGCTATATTTCCAACAAGCAAGAATTGTATAACCTTTTGTATATTTCTATATACACGCCTACCCTCTTTTATTGCATAAGCAATTGTGGTAAAACTATCATCCATTAAAATCATATCTGAAGAATCTTTTGCCACATCTGTACCACTTATACCCATAGCTATACCAATATCAGCAGACTTTAATGCAGGGGAGTCATTTACCCCATCTCCAGTCATCGCTGGTACTTCTCCTATTCTTTTTAGAGACTGTATAATTCTGAGTTTATCAAATGGTGATACACGAGCAAATACTGTAGTATTTTTAACAGCTTTATCCAGTTCCTCATCACTTAAATTATCAAGTTCATCACCAGATATAACAGTATTTCCTTCATTCCAAATTCCCAATTCATGAGCTATTGTTGTGGCAGTGACTTTATGGTCACCTGTTATCATTATGGTTCTTATGCCTGCTTCTTTACAAGTTTTTACTGCATCAATTACCTCAGTTCTTGGTGGGTCAATCATACCAACCATACCAATAAATGTCAAATCATATTCTATGTTTTCACTATCTTCCTTTGGTATCGATAAAATTTCACGCTTAGCAAAACCAAGTACACGTAATGCATCTTTAGACATAGCGAGACATAATTCGTGTATATTTTTTTTATCCAACTCTGTAATGTTTCTTTCACCTTTTGATGTTAATATTTTGGTACATAAATGGAGAAGTTCATCCACTGCACCTTTAGTATATACTGTGATTTTTCCATCTATATCATGAACAGTTGTCATACATTTTCTGTCGGAATCAAAAGGTTGCTCAAATACACGTGGATATTTCTCTTCAAGAGCTTCTTGATCTATTCCAAATTTATTAGCCATAAAAATCAATGAACCTTCTGTTGGATCACCTAATATTTCATCTGTTTTATCTGGATTTATACATGCATCATTACAAAGTGCACCAGCATAAACAATCTCTTTGTATACTAGTGGATGTTTCTCAGACGCAGTATCTATTGATGTTACTTTTCCAGATTCAAAATCGCCATTTACAGCAATATGTGTAACAGTCATTTTATTTAAGGTTAATGTACCAGTTTTATCACAACATATTACTGTAGCTCCTCCTAATGTTTCAACTGCTGGCAACTTTCTAATCAAAGCATTTCTTTTAGCCATACGTTGCACACCTAGAGCCATTACAATGGTTGCTGTTGCAGGTAATCCCTCTGGAATGATTGATATAGCAAGGGAAATTGCAATCATAAACATTGGTAAGAGAGGTCTCTGGTAAAATGCACCTATTGCAAATATAATAACGCATACAATAATACCTATAACACTTAATGTCTTTCCAACAGTATTAAGTTTACGTTTTATAGGAGTATCAAAATCATTTTGTGAATCTAAAAGATGTGCTATATTACCTACTTCTGTGTCCATACCAGTTGCAACTACAACGCCTACACCTCTACCATATGTGACAATTGAAGACGTATAAGCCATATTACTACGGTCTCCTAATACACTTTCTTCAGGTAAAAGGTCATCTGAATCTTTTTCTGATGGTACAGACTCTCCTGTTAAAGAAGCTTCTTGAATTTTTAAACTAGATGTATCTATTAAACGAATGTCTGCTGGAATCATTGCTCCATCTTCTAAAAAAACAATATCTCCTATTACAAGATTACTTGCTTGGATAACATTTTCTTCACCATCACGCATAACACGTGCTGTAGGTGAATTCATATTTTTTAGTGCTTCTAATGATGATTCTGCTTTTTTTTCTTGAACAATACCAATAACTGCATTTACTGTTACAATTATTAGAATTACAAAAGCTTCTGTAAATTCTCCAAATGCTAAAGATAATACTGATGCACCTATTAGTATCAATACCATAGCATCTGTAACTTGGGTCCAAAGCATTTGTAAAACTGTTCTAGGTGGTCTTTTTCTCAGTTCATTTAAACCATGCTCTTTAATCCTGTTTTCCGCCTCGGTATCGGTGAGCCCCTCCTCTGATGAGTCTAAACTCTCTAATACTTCATGTGTTGCCATCGAATGCCAAGGCATCTGTTTGTGATTTTCCATTTTGGAAGATCACTCCTTTCTTTTTTTGATTTAAGAATAATTATATTTTAAAATCCAATTCAATTCAATACTCAACAATTATATTTTACCTAAATTTAACAATTTAGTTTAAAATCTATATAAAAATATCTACTCTTTTACAAACACATACTCATTATTGTTAGATAAGTTTTCTTGATATTTATACCCTTCTAAATTAAATTTTTTTAAGTCGTTAATATCTTCTATTTTATTTTTAATAATATATTTTACCATCATTCCTCTAGCTTTCTTTGCTTGTGTTGATTCAACTTTTAATATATTATTTTTATTTATTTTAAAATTACATGTTACATATGTATGATTATCATCGATAAATTTTCCCACAGTTTTACTGTATTCACTTGATGCAAGATTGACAATAGCTGTATTTTCTTTACTTAATTCTTTATATATACTGTCTCCCCAATATTCATATAAATTTTTAAATTCTCTTATCTGTAGCTTTGTCTGCATTTCTAGTCTGTATTCATATATACTATCATAAGGTTTTACAACCCCATACAATCCACTTATGATTCGAATACAATTATTTGCAAATTCCTCATCTTGCTTTGTAAAACGCTCTGCTTCTATATTTTTATATTGTATTCCATCATAAGTTAAGATTGCAGGACTTCCTAGACTGTCAAATTTAAAATTATCAAATCTACTCTTGTTCAATATGGCTAACTTCTCGTTGATTTTCATTTTATTTTTAAAATCTTCTAAACTAAAATTTTTTATATTCTTTGATATTTCTTTTGCATTATCTATAAAACAAGGTAAGCTTAAATCTCTATCAACTGCTTGTGCATGTTTCATATTTTTAGCTGGTGATAACATTATAATCATAAATTCTTATTACTCCTGTTTTTCCAAATATTCAAGAATCTCTTGTGCATTTGTATCTGGTTTTGCTTTTTCAAAAACTTTTTCAATAATTCCACTTTCATCTACAATATAAGTTGCACGAACGACTCCTAGAGCAGTTTTCCCATACATTTTTTTCTCTTTCCACACATCAAAAGCCTTAATAGCAATTAAATCTGGGTCAGAAAGTAAAATAAAAGGAAGCTCATGTTTTTCTGCAAATTTTTGATGTGATTTAATACTATCTTTACTTATTCCAATAACTGGTATATCATTATTTTTAAATCCTTCATATGCGTTTCTAAATGCACATGCCTGACGTGTACATCCTGGTGTATTATCTTTAGGATAAAAATATATTACCACTTTTTTCCCCTTAAAATCTGACATACTGACTTTATTTCCATCCTTATCTTCTAATGTAAATTCTGGTGCTTTTGTACCTATACTTAACATAAATATCTCTCCTTTTGTTTTTTAATCAATAATTTATACTATATTTATATTAATACCCTATATTTCTATATATAAATAAAATATTTTACTTTTTTATATGGAAAATTTCATGGATATGTAAATTTTATATACTAAAAATTTCAACTTTATTTGATTAGAGCATTTAAACTGGAATTTATGTTAAATAACTATAGTAATTAAAATAAACAGGATTTAATTTATGTATTAAATCCTGCTTATTTATTTTTAATCTTCTAATACTCTAATCTATATAAATTTAAATTCTTCTACATCAAATAGACCTAAATCAGTAAGTCTTATTTTTGGAATAACAGGAAGAGCCATAAATGAAAGTGTAATAAAAGGGTCTACATACTTTGGAACTCCCATTTTTCTTGCTATTTTTAACATATTATCAGTTGTTTCTTGCACTTTATCTGCTGGAAGAGTACTAATTAATCCAGCTACTTGAAGACTTAAGTGAGCAAGTACTTTTCCATTTGATACAATTACATAGCCACCCTGTATATCTCTCAAGTAATTTACTGCAACTATAATATCTTCATCATTATCTCCTGCAACTATGATATTATGTGAATCATGAGCTACAGTAGTTGCTATTGCTCCATTTTTTATACCAAAACCTTTTAATGGTGCAACTGATATGTTTCCAGTCATTCTGTGTCTCTCAACAACACAAAGCTTTGAATATTCTTCATTTGGATTGAAATATCCATTTTTGTTTGGTATAGATTCAAATAATTTATTTGTTAGAATCTGATATGGTACAATTTCCATTACATAATTTTTCTCATTTGACTTTAATTGTATTTTTTCTCTATCAATATCTTTAAATTTAACTGTATTAAGCAGCTCTTTATCCTTAATTTCATAATTATAATCAGAAAAAATTCCCTCATCTATCAATTTACCATCTTTATAAACACTACCTACCTCCATATTTTCTAAATTGTTTAGAACAACAATATCTGCTTTATACCCAGCACCTATTGCTCCAATTCTATTTAGACCATATGCTCTTGCTGAATTATAAGTTGCAATTTTAATAGCTTTAATTGGCTCCATACCCAAATCGATTGCACATTTTATATTCCATCTTATATGCCCTTGTTTTTCTATATCATCCAAATGTTTGTCGTCTGTACAAAACATAAATTCTTCAATTGGTAAGCTATATTTCAATAATCCCTTTATTATAGCTTCTAAGTTTTTTGCTGCACTTCCTTCTCTTATAAAAATTTTTAGACCTGCTCTTAATTTTTCATACACTTCATTAAAAGTTATACATTCATGGTCATTTTTTATTCCTGCACATACATATGCTTGAAGTGACTTTCCAGTTATATTTGGTGCATGTCCATCTGCCATTTTATCTTTAAAAGCCTCTAATTTATCTAAAATTTCTTTTTCAGCAGATATAACATCATTAAAACACATTACCTCTCCTAATCCTAAGATTCTAGGATTATTTATGTAGGCATCCATATCTTTTGCACTAAAATTTCCTATTCCATTAGTTTCGAATCTTGTTGCAGGTACAGATGATGGTAGCATAATATATACATTTAAAGGTATCTCTTCTGTTGATTCTAGTAAAAAGTCTATTGCACTTGCTCCTTTTACATTGACTAGTTCATGAGGGTCAGCTATAACAGTTGTTGTACCTGACTTTAGTAATTTTTTTGATAATTCAATTGGCATTACCATTGTAGACTCAATATGCATATGTGCATCAATAAAACCAGGTGATAAGTATTTACCACTACAATCAATCTCTACTTTTCCACTATATTCGCCGATTCCAACAATTGTATCCTCTACTATTGCTATATCTCCTACTATTAATTCTTCTGTGAATACATTTATAATTGTTCCATTTTTAAGTACAATATCAGCTTTATCTCTTCCACTTGCTACATCACACTTTTTTTTCAAATTACTCATTTTTACAACTCCTCTTAAATTTTTTATATCAATATACTTGTTGTATCATATTAATTTATATTAGCATATTTTATGCTTACATCTCTACCCTACTTACGTTGAGTATGGAGTATTTGGCCTATCTTCGATAAAAAGCATTTATTCCATAATTTATTAAATTAAATACAAAAACATGAGAAACAATAATATTATTTCTCATGTTCTTTATAAATATTTTAATTATATTAAGTTTTATTTTTTATATTTTTAATATTTGTTACTATATCCATAGTATAGATTTATGTATTTTTATCATTTATACTAATAACTACTTTTAATTAACCTAAAAATGCATAAACTATCATTCCTACGATTATAGCTGGTATAGTAGTAATAATCATAGCCCATAAGGAAGATTTTTTGTCCATTGCTAAAAGTGGAAAAAGAGCATCTCCATCTTGAGATATGGAATTAGCTATTACTGCACCAAGTGGTATAGTTCCTTTCAAGTAAAATGACATAAGTACAATTTGTATACCACACCCTGGAATAAGCCCGAGACCTGCACCTATAAATACACTAATTACACCTGTTGATAAAACTAAATTAACTAAGTATTCATCTCCACCTAAAACCAATATTATCAAATCGTAAATAAGATATGCAATAAAAATCCATGTAATAACAAATGAAATTTCACCTACAGAATGTATAAGCATTTCTCTTAAGGAAATCTTCTTATTTTCTTCCTCTTTTTGATTAGAATTTTTAAATACTTTTTTAAAACACCACATATAAACTATTGAGAATAGTATTCCTATAACTGCTATTGCTTCTTCTAGTGAATGTAATTTTTCAATAATAGGAAGATTTATTCCAGAATGAGCAAGAGACATAAATATAAAACCTATTAATACAATTCCTATATAAATTTTGTACCCTTTACCATGTGTTATTATAAATGCAAGTCTATTCGTATTTCCATGAGATTTAGCTAAATTATCCAAAATGATACCATCATGATTATGCGACTCTTCATTCTCTTTATGGTCACTTTTATCTATATTATGTTTGTCTGATTTTCTATATTTATTTAATTTCAATTTTTTTTCTAATTTAAAATAATCTACTAGTTGTCCCGTTATTATTCCTGTAATTGTACTAACTATAGTCACAAAAAAATACATTTTAATATTTGATGAAATAAGTATAAATGCAGCATCCCCCATACTTGCTATTAAACTTGCAATGATTGCTCCAAAGCTTAATTTTCCACTTATATATAATGGCATGATTGCCAAACTCCCACCACAACCTGGTATAGCTCCTATCAAAGCTCCTATTAAAGGTTGATATTTTCTATTTTTTGATATAATATTAGTAAAATTACCACTAGTTTTATAGTTTATATATCCAAATAGCAAAATAAAAAATCCAATCATAGAACCCACATGTAAAAATGCTTCTTCAGAAGCAGATATTAACATTTCCATTAATTTACCTCCTATATTAATTTCGCAATAATTATATTATTTTTCATTTGTTATTGATAATCAATATCATTATACCTTTTAAATTTCTAATATTAAAAAGTGCATATCTTATATTGTTAATTTCTTGCATATTAAGATACACACTTTCTGATATTAGGTTATCTAGTTATGACATGTAATAGTATAAAATTACATATAGATATTACAATAAATTTTATATATTATACCAATAGTACACATGTTTTTATTGTTTACTATATTTATAAATTCTCAATAAATGTTATTACTTCCTCTATTATCCAATCTGGTGTAGATGCTCCTGCTGTAACTCCTACATTTTTATACTTCTTAAGCATATTTACATCCAATTCGTCTTTAGTTTCTATTGCAAAGGTTGGAACTAAATCTTCACAAACTTTTACTAACTTTTGAGTATTAGAACTGTGTTTTCCACCTATAACTATCATACAATCAACTTCTCTTGCTAATTCTTTAGCTGCTTCTTGTCTAGTTTTTGTAGCTGAACAGATTGTATCATTAAACACTATATGTTCTAGTTTATCAGCTAATTTGTCAACTATATTTGAATATAAATCTGGATTTATCGTTGTCTGTGCAACAACACAATATTTTTTTGAATTGTCAAATTCCATATTCTCCATTTGCTCTACAGCTTTTATTATTATTGCTGAGTTTTCGCACCATCCATTTATACCTATCACCTCTGGATGTTTCATATCTCCAATAACTATTATTTCATAACCCTTATTATGATACTCACTCACTACTGTATGTATTTTCTTTACAAATGGACATGTAGTATCTACAATTTTGAGCTTTTTATTTTTAGCTTCTTTGTATACTTTCTCAGGAACTCCATGAGATCTTATTATCATATTTTCATAATCTGGTATTATATCAATTTCATCTACAGTTTTAAGACCTTTCTGTTCATATCTTGCTACTGCTTGTTTGTTATGAATAAGAGGTCCTAAAGCATATATTCCAGAATCATTTTTCTCTACTTCATCCCATGCCATTTTCATTGCTCTCTTTACTCCAAAGCAAAATCCTGCATTTTTTGCTATTTTAACATTCACAAAATTCCCCCCTTATTTTGAATATTTAAAGTAATTCTGTTTTATTATTTCTAAAACTTCTTGTGACATTCTTTCGTGGTCATCATTACTTAACTTTTCTTTAAAATGTTCTTCAAATGATATTGGCTCTCCAAAATACACAATTACCTTACTAAAAGGTTTATACTTAGATATTATCGACACTGGTACAACCTTAGATTTACTCTTTATTGTAAATAGAGAAAGACCTGCCTTAGCTTTGCCAAAGTTATCTCCTTTAATTCTTGTTCCTTCTGGAAATATTCCCAACACATAACCATCTCTAATTGACCTTAAAATAGTTTTTATAGTAGATACATCTGGCTTTTCTCTATTTATAGGCATAACATGCAATTTTTTTAATATAAAACCTAATGGTTTCACTTTAAATAATTCTTGTTTTGCAATAGCTGCTATTTCCCTATTCTCTATAGCTGCTGCTAAAAATACAGGATCAAGATTTGACTTATGATTTGAAGCCACCACTATATTTCCTCTATCTGGTATGTTTTCGGCACCTATAACTTCATATTTAAAAAACACTTTAGAAAAACATCTAAAAATATTTATTGCAAATCTATAAAAATTCACGTTTATCTCCCTTCAATACTACATTATATTCTCATTTTAGATACATTGAGCTTAAAAACTTATCTTAGATACAACTTCTTGTACAACCTGCTCTATAGTCTTTCCTGTAGTATCTATTTCTAGTGCATCATCAGCTTTTACTAGTGGTGCAAATTCTCTATTTGAATCAATTTCATCTCTCTTTACTATATCTTCAATTACTTCTTTTAAAGTAGTATTATATCCTTTATTACAAAGTTCTTTATAGCGTCTACTTCCTCTTTCTTCTGGTGTAGCTACTAAAAAGAATTTATAATCTGCATTTGGAAAAACATATGAACCTATATCTCTACCATCTAATATTACTGAACTTTTTGTTCCAATTTTTCGTTGAACTTCAACCATCAACTTTCTTACTTCTTTTATCTTAGCTACATTGGAAACATTATTGCTTACTTCTATTGTTCTGATTTCCTCATTTATAATTTTTTGGTCTAAATATATGATATTATTTTTAAAATCTATATCCGAATTTTCAGCTATTTTAATAACTTCTTTTTCATTATTGACATCAATATTATTTTTTAAACACTTATAAGTAACAGCTCTATACATAGCACCTGTATCTATATAATTTATATTTAGTTTTTCTGCTACTATCTTAGCTATTGTACTTTTACCAGCCCCTGCTGGTCCATCCACAGCTATAATCAAATTACTCATATCTACACCTCTATTTTATTTATATTTAATAATCGACTTATTAAAAACTATACTTATACACTAGTCCCTGCAAGATATCCAGTTGAAAATGCTATTTGTAAATTATATCCACCAGTTTCTGCATCTACATCTATTACCTCACCTGTAAAAAATAAATCCTTTATTAACTTAGACTCCATTGTAGAAGAATTAATTTCTTTAACTGAAATACCACCAGAAGTAACCATTCCAGTGTTTATGCCTGTAGTTCCATTACAAGTTAGTTTCATATTTTTTATATACTCAATAATTTTAATTTCATCAGCCTTAGACAACTCATTTGCTTTTTTATCACTTAAAGATAATATAGAAAGAATTTCTCTTAAGAAGTTTTGAGGTAATATCTGTTTAAGATTATTTAAGATATTTTTATTTGGAATTTCTCTAATTATATTAGAAATTTCATTGACATCTAAATTTGGTAAAAAATCTATATTTAATTCTACCTTATCTTTTTCAATAATCTTATTGATATAAGAAGACATTATAAGTACACAAGGACCTGTTATCCCAAAATGTGCAAATAGCATGTCTCCTGATTTTGATATTTTCTTTTTCTTAATCTTACAAGATATTTCTACATTTCTCATAGATATTCCTTGTAAAGCTTTAATCCATTTTTCTTCTATTGTAAGTGGAGCTAAAGCAGGATATAGTTTATTTAATGTATGTCCATGATTTTGAAGAACCTTATACATTAAACCATCTGAACCTGTTTTTGAATAACTAACTCCTCCAGTTGATATAATAACTTTATCACCTAATATATTATCTCCATTATCTAAAATGACACCCTTTATTGAATAATTTGCTTTATTATTGTTATGGTCATCTTGTTCAGTGATTTTTTCAATTATAATATCCACAACTTTTTTATTATACATTATCTTTACATTATGATTAATTAAGTCCTTATTTAATACTTCTATTACTTCTATCGATTTATCATTCTTAGTATAAACCTTATGGTCATTTTCTTCTTCAATCTTATACTCTAAATTTTTACTTTCAAAATACGATATAAGATTTTTATTTGTAAATGCATAAAAGCTACTATATAGAAATTTTTTATTGTTTACAACCTTATCAAAAAAAGCTTCTATCTCTCTATTGTTGGTAAAGTTACATCTACCTCCACCAGTTGCTCTTAACTTTCTCCCTAACTCTCCATTTCTTTCAATCAATATTACTTCATTATTGTTTTTTGAAGCTGACAAGGCTGCCATCATGCCAGATGGACCTCCACCAACCACTATAACTTTACTCATAAACTTCTCCTTATAATTTGATACTTACTCAAGTGCAGAATTATTTATTTTTACATGATTTTTTATATGACTTGTATCATTCATCTTTATTACTACTGGACCGTAATCTTTAAATTCTACTATATTTAAAGCAGTGTTATCTTGCTTAATTCTGTATATATTTTCCATACCTGACTCTAGGAATGATAGTAACATAACCCTCAATGTAATTGAATGTGTAACAAGAACTATATTTTTATCATTGTATTTTTCATTTAATTCCTTTATAAAAGTATCTACTCTTTCTTTTATAATTTTAAGAGTTTCTCCTTCTGGTATATTTACTAAATGTGGCTCATTTCTCCATGTTGAATATATATCTGAATAGTCTTTTTGAATTTCTTTTATTAAAAGACCTTCCCAAACTCCAAATCCCATTTCTCTAAGTGCTTCAGTTTTTTGGACTTCAATATTGAGCTTATCACCTAAAATTTGAGCTGTTTGCATTGCTCTTCCTAAATCACTACTAAAAATATAATCAATTGAATACTTACCAATGTCTTCAGAAAGTTCTCTTGCTTGTTCTATCCCTTGTGCTGTAAGGTCAGAATTACCATGACCTTGTGTTTTTCCTAATAAGTTCCAATCTGTTTGTCCATGTCTTACTATATAAAAAGTATTTCCCATATTTCCTCCTAATATATCTGTCTATTTTTTATTAAATATAAATTGTCACTTCTCAAAATTTAATTATATCATATAACAGTTTACTATGTTTCTATTTTATAACTTAATCTAAGATATTCTTCTCTTCTCAGCTCATCCTATTTATATTTACCACAATTTATTATATAATAACAGTTTTTTTCTTAAATTATAAAATGTAATCATCATATTTTATTTATAAAATTCTTCAAATCTATATTCTTGAATCGGATTAAAATATTTATCTCTATCTACTTTTGATAAAAACATGTCTAGTGGCCTTACAAATACTCCTGTATCATCATATAAAGTTTTATATAAGACCAAATTATTATTATCTTCTTCTTTTTTATGATAAAAGTTTCCATTCAAGTCTCTATATATAAAAATATTTTCATCTAGCTCAGTATGCTTAACATCTAGCTTATACCTAACTGTGTTTTTAGTTAACCCTTTTTCATTATATGTTTCACAGATTTTTTCTATATCATTACTATCAATGGCTTTGCTCAATCCCATTGTAGCATAATATTTTCCTTTAAAATGTTTATAAATACAAGGATATTTTAATTTTCTTTCATCAATGTTTAGACTATTTTTTGGTTTATCCATTTTACTATCCTCTCCTACATGTATTGTTTGAAAAAGTTGTTTATGAGTTTAATTTTTATTTATATAAATATATTCTACTTTTCTTATTACGCAGTTATATAAAATCATGTAACTAAATAAAACTTATCCTATATTTTATTTATTAAAAGCAATACTTGTCTTATATTTTATCATAATTTAAAGTTTATTAATAATACAATAAAATAAATAAAGAGGCTGTATAAAATACAGCCTCTCAAAGTTAATATTTATAATCATATAATTTTTCTAACTTCTTTTCTAATTTCTTTTTTCTATCTAAACCTAAAACTCTTATAAAGTTATTTCCTACAAAAATACAATTATTGCTGAGATAAAATTCACACTTATCTAAATTTACAATATAACTGTTACTACATTTGAAAAAATTTTCTTCTTTCAGTAGTTTTTTTATACTAGAAGAATTTTCTCCAATATAATAAGTTTCATTTTCTGTATAAATTTTTGATTCATACTCTTGCTTTTCTATGTACAAAATCTCTTTAATGTTAATTGAAAAACGTTTATCTTCGTGTTCAATATTAATAAAACATTCCTCTTTCATTACCATCCCTCCAAGTATTCTTATTAATTTAATTTTAGTGTTTTTTATCAATTTAATCTATCGGAAATATATGTAAGATTAGTCTATTTGAAATATTTATAAAGTTATTTTTGATATTGACTTACAAACTCATTTTTTGGCATTAATTTTTAAAGTTAAAATAGCCTATTATAAATAATATCAGTAATTATAGATACATATTTCTTTAATAAAATAACTCTTCAATAAAGTTGTGTAAAATTATACATATAAAAGTAAATATTGACTTTTATATGTATAATTTTAAGGATTAAGATTTAATTACAGATTTGTTAAAATAATTTTATACTTCTTAATTATCAATTGAAAGTTCATAGACATATCACAAATATATAGCCAAAATCAATCTTGTGGTAACAACTAACAAACACAGATTATCTATAAAGTCTAAAGTAAAAAATATGGAATTATATAACTTGCAAAAGATTTCAGATTTGCACAAAGGATACTACAAAGTGTCTCTTGTCTTATTCACAGTCCAAAGACAATTATTATAATAGCTGGAATGAGCAAAGTAGTTGATGATGTTCAGTCTGCCATTGGAAGAATTCGAACATTTACTTGTTCTGCACTAGCATTAAATGGAAAACGTAAGACCCCTTTAGAAAAAACTACTCATTACAATGTAAGCATTTCTTGAAATTATTAAAAAATTGATAAGTAATATTACATGGTATAGTTATGGACATAAAAAAAACAGTCTATATGTTAAAATAAACTGCTCTATAAACTAAAACTTGATAATTTTTAAAATTGAACCTGTATAATTATATCTATAGATTCACAATAACAATCAATCCTAAAAATCCTATCATAAGAATTGTTCCAATCAAAGCTAATGCATTGATAATTATTTTTGTCTTATGTTTTTATATACTATCAATAATCATTTTGTAATATTGTACTGTCTAGACTTCATACTTTATATCCTTTCTAATTACTATTTTCCATCGTTTATGTGCTTCTATTTTTTCATATCCAAGAATCTTGTATTCACAAAAGATATGTGAAAATACTCTTTTTTATTCTGAATAACTTGCTTCAATTTATTTACAAATCTGCATAATATGCTGCCACTATCAGTTCTTCATAGTATTCTAACTTTAATACCATCTAATAATAGGAAGAATTTATGAACTACTTAATAGTTTTCTTAATAAGGTTATTTATATATTTTTTACTCCTACCATACAACTTAGGAATATCTGATGTAATCTTACTTATTTCACTAATACGCTCATTTTAAAGAGTCTTAGCACAATCAACTTTATCTACTTCACCAGATAATTCAAGTTTCAATATTTTAAAACAAATAAGCTATAATATATCAATTAGAAATATTCACTAAGCTATTTTTATATATATTAATTAATTTATTATATTATCTTTTTTAGCTTTAATTTTAAGTATTATACGTATTAATACAAATATTGAGATATTGGACAATATAAATAGTAAAACTATTAATAGAAAAACAACTCTCCTTTCAGGAGAAATCTTTATGAGATTAATAATATAATCATAAAGTATAAAAAATGATAATAAATTTGCTATCATTGGAACACATATATACAATTCTTTTTTACTAATTTTAAAATTAGTAAAAGAAATTTTATATATGTACAATAATATAATTAAAATCAATTTTCCAAAAAAGATAGCTTCATATCTGTATAAATTTCCGCTAAGTAAAATATTCATATTATCTAAATTGTTCATTGAAACTACTAATAGCATACTCAATGCATTTATACCTATTAACACCATCCAATAAAAAAACAAAATCACTAAACATTTATATATATTGACCTTATAATTTGACTTATAAAAAATAACGGTTATAAGAATACATATCCATATTCTATCATTAGCTCCTACATTTTAAGGTAGTTTGATATGATTAAATAAAATAATGGCTTGAATTAAGAAAAAATAGTGAATTAAAAGATTATTTTTAAAACTAAAAACATAGAGCACTAAAATAGGTGGTATCATTTAATTTGATACCATCTACTTTAATCATTATAGGTATTTTATTGAATTTATGCCTATTAATCATCAATTTATAAATAGTTGGTAACTTATTAAATAATACCAGCATAGATTTTTGTATATATCTATCTATTAAAAACTTAAACATACAAACACATATACTTATTCATCCTTTAAATTTTTAAAATGATTTTCAAATAAATCTAATGCATTTTTGTCAATAACTTCATCTTCATGTAATGCTGAAAGTAAACTTTGCAAAGAATTATCATGTATATTACTTAAAAAATCTTTTGTCTCAACATTTAAATATTCTTTGTGTCCAACAACTATTGTATAATGAGTATATCTATCTATTTTTTCTGCATCCAAGAAATGCTTTTTAACAAGTCTTGATAAAAGTGTCAATGTTGTTGTTTGTTTCCATCCATATTTTTGTTCCATAGCTTCAATAGTTTCTTTTGATGTCACTGTATCATTTTTTTCCCAAATAAACTTCATAACTTTTAACTCTGCTTGTGGTATTTTTGAAATTGTCATAACCTTACGCCCCTCTCAAACTTTTATTAAATTAATACTATCGCAATATAGTTTTTAAGTCAAAGATTTTGTCGATAATAATATTTTCCAATTTTTTCCATAAGTTATTTCTTGATATAATTCTATAACAAATTACATAAGAAATGTTTATTCTACATTATGAAATTAAATATATACACTATTAAAAAACTAAAAATTTAAACTTTTCTTTAATTGATATATAAAAATTGGATATATAGCATTTATATTTGACATTTTATTTGAAAGAATCGTACAAAAATTAAAAAATAATTTGTGTTCGATTTTCTTATAATATCACTTTTTTATTATTACGCTTTCAATTATAACTTTGCTATCTTGTATCTTTGACAACTATTTCATTTGGTATGGATGTTTATTTGCTTTTACATTTTATATTTCCTCACTTTAACTTATATATCCGATTTAAACACCATGTTCCTGGCGTATTCACATCCATAATCTTTTTACCAATCTGTATCTGGCTACTTTATATTACATCGAATATGCTTAATTATAGTCTATTTAAACTTGCACTTTTCTGTTTTATTGGTACAGTTTTACTAGTAATAATATTTGTTTCACTTCCTAAAGCTATGAAATTTTTTGAATATTTACTAATAATGTATCAGGTTGAAAATAATTATTAGTTTTAGATTCTTTTATTGGCTTGCATTATTAAATTCCTCCGTATTGTATTTTAGAAATATAATAAAACACTTACTTCAAATATATTGAAGTCTATATTTTTATAATTTCTACCATTATACAACAGGCAAACAAATGCTACAAGGAGGTTGTAAAAACACAATTTTAAGGTTAATAAAAATAAAAGAATTCATAAAAATGAATTCTTTTATCTATAATTTTGATTAGTTTTTTAAATATAGTACTAAAGCTACTCTTCTTTTTTATCAAAGTTTAAAAATTATTTTACATTATCTTTAGTAAATAATCCAGTAAATTTATACATCCAAAGTGCATTCAAAAATAATAATATACTTGTTGAGAAAAATACTGTTCTAATACCTAAATGGGCCGATATTTGTCCCCCTAAAAAAGCTCCTGATGAACATCCCATATACTGAGCAGATGCATTATATCCAAATATTTTTCCAACATATTCTTCTGGTGCAATTTTTTTTAATAAACTATTTACAGAAGGATTAAGCCCTGCCACTGATAATCCTAATAAAAATCTCAGCAACATCAGTTGCCATGCAGTTCTTACAAAAGCTTGTGGTATAAATATAATTCCTGCCCATAAAAGTGAAATTAGTAATACCTTTTGAGGTCCTATTTTATCTGACATTTTTCCAAGTTTTTGAGCTGCCAATAGGTTTGCTAATCCTGATGCAGAAAATGTCAATCCTGCTATTAAAGCTACATTTGATGCAAAATTTGTAAGCTGTGATATATATATTGTTACAATTGGTTCTATAGAATATAATGCCAGCTGAGTAATAAATGTAGTCACAAAAATAGATGCAATTAAAAACTTATTTGGCAATGGATTTAATTGTTCTTTAGGTATAGAAATTAACTCTTTTATTTCTTTAGGTCTAAAATTATCTACTACAAACAGAATAGATATGATAAATGATACAAATAATAATCCTCCTGTTATAATAAATACACTTTTAAGTCCTAAAATTGATTCTATATACCCTCCTACTGTTGGCCCAATTAATGAACCAGTAGTTGATGCAGTTGCAAGTGTACCTAAGGCCCAACCAGAATGATTTTTATCTGTCTGAGTTGCAATCAGTGTAGTACATGCAGTTGCATAACCTGTAAAAACACCTTGAAGAATCCTTAGCCCTAATAGCTGATAAACATTTTGTACAAATGCCATGGTAAATATCACTATTCCCATACCAATACTTGCACGTAAAAGCATTGATTTTCTTCCATATTTATCAGCAGCTTTCCCTCAAATTGGCGAAAAAAATGCTGCTACTACAAAAGTACATCCAAAAATCATACCTGAATACTGTTGTATTAAGCCTACATCAGTTACACCCAACTGCTTAATATATAATGGAAGTATAGGTGCTATTTGGCTCATACCTATAGAACTAAAGAACATCCCTATCCAACATACAAATAAATTTCTTTTCCACAATTCCATATAGAACTACACCCCCTAAATTTTAAATTTCTTTGACAGCACTATAATTTTATTACCTTATACTATTAATTATAAAGTTTAAAAAACTTAATTTCCATGGATATCCATAAAAATAAAAATATTTTATGGATATTTCTATCTATTTCAAAAATAAATTTCAAATTTTTAAAAATTTACTTACGACAAAATTTTTCTTCATGTATAATCCTAATAGAAATAAATTACACTTGGAGGTAAATGAATATGCCACAAAATAGAAAAGAAAGTTTAATATTTACAGTGATTATGTGTGCCTTTATGGTATTTTTTATGAGTGTCTATAATGTCTCTTTGCATGAAGGCCTTTCGCTAGAAACTGTAAAAAATGCTTGGATGAGTTTTCCACTAGCATATGTAGTAGGTATGATTTTTGATTGGTTTGTTGTTTCTAAAATTGCTAAAAAAATCGCATTTCGCATTGTAAATCCAGAAAGTAGACAAATTGCAAAGGCCATTGTTATATCAAGTTGTATGGTATGTGGAATGGTTATATGTATGTCTTTATTTGGAGCCATTGAATCAGTTGGTTTTTCTAGTACAATCTTATTTGTATGGGTTGTTAATATATTCAACAACTTTATTATTGCATTGCCATTACAACTACTAATTGCAGGCCCTTTAGTGAGATTTGTTTTTAGGAGGTTATTTCCTGAAGGAACAATTGTAGATTGTTTATAACTATACAAAACTACATAAGACTTTATACTATAAGTATACTTATCCCAAATCAAGCTACTACACTATACAATAATTTTTAATTAGTGGCAAATAAATTTGTTACCAAATTTATTTGCCATCAAATTCATCGTTAATTATATTTTAGATTTATGAAATTCCATTCAAATTTATTAAATTTAATTTTCACATTATGTTCAAATTCACTCTTGGCAATGTATTTTTCATTTTGTAGAATCAAGTAAAAATTTTATTATATAGTAGACTCCCACTATTTTCATACTTACTCCCCTCTAAAAATAAAGTATGCTTATCATAATCAGTCATTACCAGTTAATCTATGATATAGGTGACAAATTAAATTCTTTTATGAATATTTTAATAGGTACTTTCGATAATTCTGAACAACACGAGGAATTACAAAATAGAAGAATCAAATTGACTTCTTATGAAATTCCAAATGGTTATGATAAAATAGCTTTTACTTATTAAAAATTAGGAAATATAGAATATTCCAGTTTGAAGATTTCAGAAAAATTCACTCAATCCACCCATCTTTTTTTTTATAATATTGTCTAGGAAATTCATAGTTTGAAAACATTAATGGAGATAGAGAATACGAGTAACTACCAGCATTATTAATTGAAACCACATCTCCTATAACTGCCTTTTTTAATTTAACATTATTGGCTAATACATCTAATGATGTACAAAGATTTCCAACTATTGTTACATACTCTTCTTCTTCTGAACTACTTAATACTGAAAAAGAAAATGCATGATTTGATGTATATAATGGTTCTTGCCCTTCTAATTCTACACCACAAGTTACTTTCTCAATTAAATTAGAAATAATAGGTCTCATAAATCCATTAAGACCATTTCTTACAACAAGATACTTTGTCCCTCTTGATACCTTAATATCGACAATTTTAGTATAGTAATTGCCTGATGTGCAAACTACAAAACGACCTGATTCAATAAAGAGTCTAGCCTTTAATGTATTTGCATTAGTAGAAACAATCTTTTCAGTTAATATCGAAAGCTTTTTAAAATTAACTGGACTTTCTTTAAGATTGTCATATGCTACTCCAATACCACTACCAAAATTTATAAACTCAATGTTTATATGTTCACTTTTATTTAAATTTAATGCTATGAGAAAACATTTTTCATAATAACATCCTAACTTTTCAAAATCTAACACTTGATATTTAATATGTATATGTATCCCAACTACAGATATATAGTTACAAAGATTTAATATTTTAAAAACATTATCTATATCTTCTATATCAATACCAAACTTGCTTGATATAGAGCTATCATCATCCATAGTAAAATCAGGATTTATTCTAAGACCTATTTTAATTTTTTTATTATGTTTTTTTGATATTTTATTTATAAGTTCTATTTCTGTTATACTATCCGCAATAATTATACACTTATCTAAAACAGCTTCTATATCTTCCTCTGTCTTTCCTGGTGCAGAATAGTAAATATTATCTCTAACCACTCCACATTCTTTTGAAATCAATACTTCTTTCATTGATGCCGCATCTGTTCCAAACCCTTGTTTAGCAATACTTTTCACAATTTTATTATATGGATTTGTTTTTATGGAATATAAAAAGTCAAAACCTAAAATATTATTTTTTAACTCCATACATCTTTCGATTATATTAACCTCATCATATATATAACATGGTGCATGTTCTTTTATAAAGTTATATTCTTGATTTAAATACATATTTTATACCTCCATGGTTATAGATGATTTTATTAATTAAGTTCCTATACTAATTATAATATATTTTACTATAGAAATAATTTATTTCAACTTTGTTACAGATTAAAAAAGTATATTGTTGTTAATGTATTCTCGTAGTATCCTAAGTTTATATTAAACTTTAAAATTGTGAGGTTATATATGAAATTTTTAATAGTCTTTTTAGCATATTTTTTAATGTATATTTTACTGGTACGTATTGGAAAAAGAATTAATAAAGTATATCCATACAAAAATCATATTTTTACATGGATGATTTTAATTTTACTAGCATTCTACATAGTTACTAATATTGCTAGTTTTCTAAAAGTACTTCTTTAGACTATTGGTTTTAAACTACCAAATAAAATAAAAATCATTCTATGTAATATATATTTAAAAAGTTTTTATAAAATCTAAATATTACTATATGATTAAAAATTATTTTAAAATAATATGGAGGTGTTAATATGAAAGTATGTATTCTTATGGGAAGTCCTAAGAAGAATGGCAATACAGCTTCTATTTTAGAGCCATTTATAGAAGAACTAGAAAACTATAATGCAAATCTTGAAATGTTATGGTTATATGATTATCAAATAGAACCTTGTATTGCCTGTAAAAAATGTCAGAAAAATTTATCTTCTTTTGGATGTTGTCATGATGATGATGTTCATAAAATTTTCAAAAAAGTTCTTATGTGTGATTTGATTATTCTTGCAACTCCAATTTATTCTTGGTATTGCACTGCTCCAATGAAAGCTTTGCTCGATAGATTGGTATATGGTATGAATAAATACTATGGTGATGAAAAAGGACCAGCACTATGGTCAGGAAAATCACTAGCACTTATTACAACTTGTGGATATAGACCTGAAAAAGGAGCTGATATCTGGGAAGATGGTATAAAGCGTTATTGCAAACATTCACAGTTGAAATATATAGGAATGCTTGTTGAACGTGATTTAGGTAAACCTAATTTTATGGATACTGAAAAAGAAGAACACTCTCGTCAATTTGCAAAATATATTTGTAACATTGTACATAATTCATTTAAAGCAGATAACTATTAACTATACTACAATAAAATACTATTTTTTTGAGACACAATTTTTTATTTACAGTTATCTAAATTTTATAACTTAATAATACAAATAAAACAAATAAAGCTTATATAATTTAAAAATTATATAAGCTTTATTTCCACCTGTATTTTAGTTTTGAAATGATATATCATTTATACCACTATTTTTCACCTCTATAATTGGATGTCCATTACCTAAAGTATAATCATTAGACCAACCTTCTGGTAACTTGTTTAATCCTCTATCACCCAATTTTAAGTGTAAATTTGATGGTTCTTTTTTTAATTTTAATTTAAATACACCACTAAATATATCTGTGTCATCTTCCCCAAACACGCTTATATTTCCATTTATATTTGTAGCAGTTACCTCAACAACACCATTATTAGCTCTAAACTTTATTTCAGACAATATAGATTCAGCAACTACATTTGAAACTCCATTATTAATATTTATATTAAAAGGATATGTTATATCACTACCTTCAACTTTTACAGTTCCATTATTAACATTAATTGTAGCTCCTCCTTTGATATTATAAACTCTTACTGACCCATTTCCAGTATCTATCTTAAAATTAGAATAAACTCTATCAGGAATTCCTATCTTTAATATATTTACCATCTTATCTTTACTTGCATTTATAATATTATCACCATTCATATCTTCTACAGTATTATCTGTATTTTTTTCTATTTTTTTCTTAGCACTTACAACCATCTTACCATCTTTTACATTATTAGAAGATTCTTCTTTATTTAAAGAAAAAGTACAATTTTTTTCATTGCTAACACTAACATAATCAAATTCAAATTTATTAGTATCTGTCTTTTCAATAATTACACCTAAATTATCCATCTCTATAGACATTTCAGATACTTCATTTCCATCAATTGTAGTTAAATGTTTTATTATATTTGGTGTTATGTCCATGTCACTATACTCTGCTATATCTAAACATTGTTTATATGTATTTGAATCGATTCCTCCAACTTTAATTATACTTTTAGCTCCTTTTAATATGCTTTTATTACTTCCATCAGCAACTAAAACGATTGGTTTTTCTTTTGCTAGAGGAGATAATGTCAATGCATCTATTAATTGATATCCTTTTGTTATGTAAAAACCATTTGCCCCATTATAAAACTTTTCTATTACTTTTTTATTAGTTTCAAATCTATCATTTCCCCCAACTCTAGTTGCATTGGTCTCTTTTATTAACTTTTCATCTATTGCAGAACTACCTCCTATAGCATAAACACTTAACTCTTTAGTACTAAACGGAATTTTTTTACCATCTGTAAGTATTATTGGCACCTTATTTTTTGCTGCTACAGGTGCTATACTCATAGCATCAGCCTCACCGACAAATCCATTTGTCATCATAACTTCTTTTACTTTACTAACTTCATTTATTTTTTTTGCTACATTGTAACTAGTTTCAATTCTACTATTTCCACTTATTCTTTCTACTTCAATATTTTTTCTTTTTATATCTTTTTCTACTGAATTATCAATTGTATTATAACCACCAATTATATATACTTTTTTTACGACATTCAAATTCTTATTATTTAATCTATTTAATGTCGCATTTGGCAGTTCATTTTTTTTAGTTAAAAGTATTGGAGCATTGATAGTACCTGATAGTCCACTTGATGAAAGCCCATCAGATAAATTTTCATCTCCATTAACTAATATTACAGTGTCATAAGTCTGCTTATCTGCTATAAGTCCTGCTGTTTCATATCTATCAGTTCCTATTATAGAATCCTCTTTAATTTGTGCACTTGCAGTTAAACTATTAAAAAGAAATAGAGTCAAAGCCAAAGTTGATATACCTATTTTTTTACTGAATTTTTTGAACTTTTTATTCATAATCCCTACTATTTCCCCCTTCTTATAATTAATTATTTTTTTAATTTTTATAAATTTACCTCTTTATTTACAAATTATAGCATAATTTTATAATTAAATAGCTATTCTCTTAAAATTATTTAATATAAAAAAGCTGTATTTCTATTTATTAATTAATAGTCAAGTAAGTAATAAATAGAAATACAGCTTAAAATATTCGACTTTTTACCAAGGTTATTTCATCTGATTAATAAACTAGAAATTTACACTTTACCAAATATAAGGTATAATACGATATTTCGTTTTTTGACAATATTCCTTATATCCATCAAGTTCAGCACTAAGTAACTTCTCTTCATCTAATATCCGAAACACAATTATTATGCATAAAGTAATTGCAGCAATCATTCCCCACCATGAATTCAGTGCTAGAGGTGTAAAAAGTATAATTAATATAGCACCTAGATACATAGGATGTCGCACAACTGAATATGGTCCATCAGTAATCACTTTTTGATTACTCATAACAGTTATAACTTTTGATGTAAAGGAATTGTATCGAAAAACAAAGAATACAATTATAAATCCAATTAAAATAAGTACATCTGATATTATTGTCAAAATAAGTGGAATACTAGACCAAGCAAAGCGGTTATCTAGAGCTGGTACTCCTAGCAATCCAAATAAGAAAAGAAATCCAGCAATACTTTGACCAAGTATTTGTTGTGGCAATTTGATGGCAAATTTTATTTTTATCTCTTTTTTTCGAAGATACTTGTATTAAAATATTTTTATTGCATAGTTTGATATTTTTCAGTATTTATACAGCCTTTATCATCATCTTGCCACCATCAAATACATATTCAACCATATTGTGTTCATATAAATATGTTATATAAGAACGTATTGTACTACCAACTAGAACGTATTGATTAGCATCTAATTTAACGTTGTACACATCACACATTTTTTCAATGACTTCATCAATCATAATTGGTTCACAACAAACCTTTTTAATATTAGATATTATCTCTTCCATCTTTTCTTTATTGACATCAATTAAATCTTGTATACTTGTAGTCTTGACAGAGTGACTTGGAACAAAAAAATCTGCATCAAGAGTTTTCATTTTTTCTAACGTTTTAAATTGTAAATCTATATCCAATAAAAAAAAGAAATGATATTTACTAATTATATTTTCTGGTGTAAGGCTATCTGCAACAAACAAAACATTATCTGGAGTTCTAACACCAATCATTTCAAAATAATGACCAGGAAGAGAAATCGCTTCAAGTTCTGTATCTAAAATTTTCCCATTTGAAGGTATAATATAATCAACTTCACTCTCTTTTGCTAATAAAAATTTATTTTTTAATGCTTTACTTGGATACCCTCCATACAAAAATGCTGATTCTAATATTGGATTTTCTGTAAAGTATCCTTCTATTTTAGTTGTAGCAATCTTGCATTTTGTTTGATTTTTCAAATATGCATTCCCTCCTATGTGGTCTGCATTTGAATGAGTGTTTATTATTAGTTTAGGATTTAAATTATGCTCCTCTAATAGTCTAAGAACTTGTCTGGCTGTATCTTTGTTATTTCCACTGTCAATTAAAATTGCATTATTTCCATCTACATATACACCTACTATTGTAGGAAGTGGGATATAATATGTATTTCCTTCTATATGTTCTAAAGTCAGTTTAGCCATTTTATAACCTCCCTTAAATTTATTTTTAATTATAGCATTAATTTTCAGAAAATTCCAATCAAATTATTTTTATAATATGTTTTTATTTTTTTTATTAAAAATTGGAAAAACTATATGATATATATTATAATCTATATATAAGGAGTGATGTTATTGAAAAAAGATAGAATAACTTTTTCAGAAATTTTAATATTAATTGTAGGCTGTATATTAATGGCAATTTCTCTTAACATGTTTTTTAATCCACATGCAATTGCTGCTGGTGGTATAACAGGTCTTGGAGTTGTTTTAAATTCATTATTTGGTGTACAACTTTGGATTGTCAATTTACTTTTAAATATACCTCTATTCATATTTGCTTACAGAATACTTTCAAAGAAAGATTGCTTTAAAACAGTCTTAGGTATAATTTTTCTTACTATAGCACTTAAAGTTACTGCAAATATGACTACACTAGATATTACAAATGATATGTATCTTGCAATTATATCTGGTTCTATTTTAATGGGAGTTGGTCAAGGCCTTATTTTTAGAATAAATGGCTCTACAGGTGGAACCGATTTGATGGCACTCCTATTAAATAAATATTTTCCTACACTTAGTATCCCTGTTTTGATGGGTATTGTCGACTGTGTTGTAGTAGTACTATCGGGAATAGTAAATAGACAAGTTGAGATTGCACTTTATTCAACTGTAGCACTATACATTTTAGTAAAAATTAGTGACTTACTTATTGAAGGATTTAATTATTCAAAATCATTTACTATTATATCTGACCTTTCATCAGACATAAGTAAAAGAATAATGGAAGATTTAGATAGAGGCGCAACTATTCTAAAAGGCGAAGGTGCTTATACTGGAGAAAATAAAAATGTACTTTTGGTTGTAGTTGAGAAAAAAGAAGTTGTTGAACTAAAAAAATTAGTGAAAAGTGTCGATCCTAATGCATTTATAATAATTACAGATATACATGAAGCTTTAGGAAATGGATTTAAAAAAATAGAATAATCACAAAAACAAATAGCAAGCATAAATTTCAGATATAAAAAACTTATATTTTTATATTTGAAAATTGTGCTTGCTGTTTTTCATACAATAAACAATCAAAAAATACACCACTTAGATTTAATTTTAAATTTATCTCATTGTGCTAAATTTGCATTATTTATTAGTTTAATATCTATATTTTATATACTTTCCTATCAATATAAATTTAAAATAGATTAATTACATTGACACAAATCTGTATAAAATATATGTTAAATTATCTACTACTATAATAAGTAATTGTAATTTACATATAAATTACGATTACTTATCTATAAATTTCTTTTTTATCTTACTATCAATGATAGGTATAGGAATTATCATCCCAATTATACTGATTAAAAGATTAATCAAACTTAAGTATTCAGGTCTAATTTTTATAAAAATTTTATTCAAACATACAACAATTACTAAAAATAATCCTATAATAATCCATATATATCTCCCAACTTTATATAAATTTCTATACATATAATCTTATCTACAAACTACAAGTTTTTATAATTATTATTCTCCATTATATCATTTATTGAATTTTTTAACAATTAAACGAAATATAAACTTAAACACCTATGCAATTACTAATTATAAAGTATTTTAAAATTACACAAGACCTATATTTATGGATTATAAGATATTTATATAATAAATGATTCATAAATATAGCCAAATTGGTCTAAATATGTATATAATAAAAATAATATGATGATTATATTTAACACTGTCAATAAAACTAAAAATATTAAAAAGGAGAACTTAAAATGAGTGTTAATTTACAAAAAGGACAAAGAGTAAGTTTAGTAAAAGATGCTAATCCTGTAAAAAATTTAGTTGTAGGATTAGGGTGGGATATGAACAAACTAGGTAAGAAAAACTATGATTTAGATGCATTTGCAATAGCATTAACTAATGAAGATAAAATGAAATCATCAAAAGACTTAGTTTATTTTGGACATCTTAAACATCCTTCTAAATCTATCATACATACTGGTGATAACTTAACTGGAAGAGGCGAAGGAGACGATGAACAAATAAATGTTAATTTAGGTGAGATACCTGAATATGTACACAAAATAGTTTTTGGAGTTTCTATATACAGAGCTAAAAAAAGAAATCAAGATTTTGGCCAGATGAATAATTCTTTTATAAGGCTAGTTGATTCAAATTCTAGACAAGAATTATTTAAATATAACCTTCAAGAAGACTTTTCTGGTAAAGTAACAGTTTTGGCAGGCGAAATTTATCGCAGAAATGAAGAATGGAAATTTAATGCCCTAGGAATTGGTCAAAATGAAGAGCTTCATGAATTAACTGATATATATCGTTAATACTAACTATAATAAAAAATTTATAAAAGGAGTTGTTTTAAATGGGTATAACTTTAGCAAAGGGACAAAAAGTAAGTTTAACAAAAACTAACCCAGGTCTTAAAAAAGTAATGGTAGGATTAGGATGGGATACTAATAAATATGATGGTGGTTTTGATTTTGATTTAGATGCTTCTGCATTTTTAACTGGAGCTGATGGTAAGGTAACAAATGATGGAGATTTCATATTCTATAATAATTTAAAACATGCTTCTGGAGCAGTTGAATACATGGGAGATAATAGAACAGGAGTTGGAGATGGTGATGATGAGCAAATAAGTGTTGACCTATCTAAAATACCACAAAACATTGCAAAGATATCATTCACTGTTACTATAAATGAAGCTACTACAAGAAGACAAAACTTTGGACAAGTTGAAAATTCATATATAAGAATTTATAATGAAGAAACTAATGAAGAGCTTATCAAATATGAATTAGGTGAAGATTTTAGTATAGAAACAGCAATAGTGGTTGCAGAGTTATATAAACATAATGAAGAATGGAAATTCAATGCCTTAGGTTCTGGTTTTGAAGATGGTCTTTCAGGATTATGTGGAAATTTTGGTGTTAATATAGGCTAATAAGTAATTTAAAATAAAAAGGATATTTTTAAGTTATATTAAATTGATTTGTTAATTTAAAAAAAATACAAGTATTTAAAAAGTTTTCAAAATACTCTTTGACCATATAATACTTAGTAAAAAAATAGAAATGTGCTATTAGCACAACTCTAATAAGTATGTTTTCTGTTTTTAAGATTTGTCGTAGGATATTTACGTATTCTACGGCTTTCTTATGCGTAAATCTTATCAACAAAATTAAAGTACAAATATCCAATTTACCACAAATACAGTATCCTCATTCAGAATAATCCACTTAGAGTTGTCTTGGTCTTTTTTGTAGCTGTAGTAGAATTGTGAAAACCATACTTTCTACGTATTTGCTGAGTATCTAATCTTGCTGATGGTATCTTTCGTATTATCCTACAAACTCGTCTTCTTAGCTTAAATGTTAGTAGAGTACCATAACCTTCTCGTTTTGCTGTAATATTAAAATAACTCTTTCCTTTTGTTTTCGCATTCATGTTTTATTGTGTCAAAATTTTTATCATATTCCTATTTTAAAATATAGTCACTAATCTACCTCATCAATCACGATTTTAGAAAGTGGTGAAAAAAATGAGAAGATAAATTATACATAAGTTACTTTGATGAAAATAAGGAGAACAAAAACCAAGTGGCATTCCTTTGACAGAATCCTATCAGGATGAACAATATATCACTACTTTTCTTCCAAAGCCTAAATACATTTCCACAATTTATACATATTTTTATAAATAACAACAAAGGTAGTATCTATTTATTTATAAATACTACCTTTTAATCTATTCATCTTCTTCTTGATAACTTTTTATCCATTCTTCTAATACTTCCATTTTATAGCCACTTAAATCTTCTTTCTCATATAGTTTTGTATAATAAACATATATCTTATTTCTTGAATATATCAATCGCATGACTCGTAATATCCACTAAATCTTCACGCTCACAAGTAGCAAAGTGATATTTCAAATACAATTCAAATATTTCATCGTCCATAGCATCTACTGCTTCACGCATAAATAAGGAACAGCATAGTGCAGTCTTGATACATCAAATACAGACATCAAATCGTCGATGTTTTCTTTACGTACAAGTTCAAGTAAATCCTTTGGCTGGGACTTGGTAGCAAATGTTTTGGAATCAAGCAATCCATTTTTAATATATTCGGCGACACTGATATTACCACGCTTGAACCCTTCGTCAAATAGACAACCATCAGATATGACATACGCGGCAAAAACTACGCCTCCCTGTTTTGTTACACGAATTGCTTCGTGCAAAGCTTGTTGATTATCTTCTGTGCTATAAATATGATACAGCAGACCTAACAGTAATATAACATCATATTGATTGTCTGAAAAAGCAGACAAATCCATAGCGTTACCCTGAATAATAGTTATATTTTCATCTGGTTGAGTATTTTGATGGAAAATCTCTATATTATGTTCAACTAATTCTACCGCATCAACGGCATATCCCTGACGTGCCAGCGAGTAAGTATTGGTTTGTTTCCATATTGCCCACCTTTCTATATTGGAAAATATAAATACTCTACTGTGCGCATTGTTCGACTAATGCGAACAAATACAACTCAATTTTCTCTCATTCTAATACATGCCAGTGGAAATGTCAAATGGCTCATTTCGTATCACTGTGCATAAGCCTTTTATTCATTCGGATACCATCTTACCTTTTGCAGATTGGACAGCTCATAAAAAAATGTAATCTCCATCGGCTTTTCTAGCTGGAAAAAGGAGTAAATAACCGCTGAACTTTACTATATCATATAATTTATGTTCTTAAGAAGAACGATTTGAATCGATTTTAAAATATGTTGAGTAATGCTCTTGATAGTTTATGCATTAATGAATTACAAAAAAGAAACACATCTATAAAAAATATGCTTTTGTTATATATTAATGAAATTTTCTAATACAGCTATAACATGTCTTATATTTTAGCATGGTAGTTTTTGTTCATTTTATTAGTACAACTTCTACTATAGTTTTATGTGTTTCTATTAATAACCATGTATATATCAAAAATTTTATACATATTTACACATATATAGTTAATATTTAACAACATTATCCCTAACTAATATATTTTATGATATAATTATTATAAATTTTCAAACCGTTTTTATATATAAAATTTATTAGTTATGGAGATTACTACAATGTTAAATATATCATTTTTAATTACACTTTTATCCTCTATTATAGAAATTTGGGTATGTAAAAAAGTATTTGATTATACAAGTAAAATAAAAACAAATTCAATGAAATTAAATATTTCTTTTTTAATTGCTGTTTTTGTTCTTATTTTTATTTTTTATTTAAATATTGACCCTAATATTAGAGTTTTGATATGTATTATTTCAACTTATAGTATTTACAAATTCAATTATAGAGTTAACTTTACTAAATGCCTAATAGTTGTATTTTCCTATTGGATGTTGTTAATAGGAATTGACGCATTAACTATGTCATTAACATTGTTTATAAATAATTTGGATAGTATGAATATCTTGTTAGAAGAAAATTTTTACAGATATGAATGCTTATTTATATCAAAAGTATTCTTATTTTTTATGCTATTTATCTACAAAGTTTCTTTCAACAGTGTAAAAATTGGCAAAAAGGAAATTTATTTATCTATTCCAATAGTAAGTAATTTGATATCCTTTATTATATTCTATAAATGTATTTTTTCATTTATAAATATTTCTTCTTCTACAAAATTTGATATTATGATTATGGCATTATTATTAACAGCATCAAATATAGCACTAATTGTTGGCATAATAAAAATGCTAAGAGATAATAAAAAATATCTTGAATTATTGAAATTACAAGAAAAAACAAATCTTGAACATAATTATTATCAAAATGTAAAAAATAACTATATAAAAACAAAAGAATTATATCATGATATGAAAAACCATATTATCTGTATAAAAGAAATGAGTAAAAATAATTACGATACTTCAAACTACATAAAAAATCTTGAAAAAAAGCTTGATGAATATAATAATATGTTTGATACAGGAAATATAGCACTTAATATTATACTCAAAGAAAAAAAGGAGCTTTGTATAAAAAAAGAAATCAGATTTATAACTGGTATAGATTTTTCTCAATGTAATTTTATCAATGAAGAAGATGTCTGTTCCATATTTGCAAATGCTATAGATAATGCAATTGAGGCTTGTGATAAAATAAAGAAAGGAAACAAAAGTATTTCATTACAGGGAAGATTAATAAATAATTTTTTTGTAATAAAAATTAGTAATACTAAATCCAATGTTATTATAGAAAAAAAGAAGAATTTCATTACTACCAAAAAAAATAAAGAATTTCATGGACTAGGAATAAAAAGTATAAAAAATACTTTAGAAAAATATGCTGGAACAGCCACTATAGAATTTACGGATACTATGTTTTCTTTAAATATATTAATACCACTTAATAATCCTTATTCAAATAATAGTGACATTACTAAAATGACAGAAAGTAAATCTTATGATTAAGTTTTTTTCTGACAAAGTATCCTATTTCTTTAGTTCAAAACAAATAATAAATGAAAATGATTTAGAAATATGTTCCTATGGATTACAAATCATATTTTCTCTATGTATAAATACTACAATATCATTACTAATAGGTTTATTATTAAATAAAATTATTTATACTATAATATTTTTAGTATCTTTTTGTTCAATAAGACAGTTTTCTGGAGGATTTCATGCAAAAAGTAACAGATTATGTATTATTACTTTTACTAGCATCTTTTCTCTATCTATGGTTTTTGGAATCGAATTAAACAAACTTAATACTTTCCCTATATATGTTATGTTGATATCTACTTTAAGCTTTTTATGTATATATTTACTTGCTCCAGTTTGCCATGTTAATAATCCATTGAATAAAAATAGATATAAAAAAAATAAATTTTTTTCTAGAGTTATATCTATAATTCTATTTATAATAATTCTTATAGGTTGTGTCTATACTTTTATTTATAACTACATTATATATATTTCCTTAGCTTTATTTTGGGTAAGTTTATTATTAATTATACAAATATCTATAAATATAAAAAACAAGGAGTTATAATATGAATAAAATTTTATGTAAATTTATGAAATTATTTGGAAGTGTAGCTATAGCTATAGCTTTCATATCTGCAAATACGACATCAGTATGGTATATTAACCAACCAGAAATGCCCAAAAGTTTAAAAGATAAACTATAAAAAACTAAAAAATAAGAACTTATTTAAATACTTAATTAATAAGTTCTTATTTTTCTATACTTTCATATGGATTTATTATAAAAACCTCTAACTCAATAATTTTTCTTTTACAAACTCTCTAGCTCTATCTATTATTGACCACACATCACTATCATATATCTGAGTAAATTTTTCTCCTGTAATCTTACTCAAGTCTTTAGCTTTATTGCAAGTTACTCCACCAATTACATACAGATTTTCTGTTTAGTGCGGTTTATACTCTTTTATATCTGTTACTAGATAACTTTCTTTTGCTCTTTTATAATATAGCGCTAAAATATCTGCTGATACTTTATAATCATCAGAATAAACTATTGTATGTTTATATATCTGCTTAACTACCTTATTACTTATAGTTTTATTTAATGTACCTTCTCCATGCTTTCATATCCAAGTTTCCTTGCTTACTCATAATCATCTTTATTATCACAAAAAAACTTTCAATTAATACTGATATATACTTTGAACTATTTAAAATATATAAACTTTTATCTAATTTAGCACCTCTATTTTTAATTCTTACATATTCTAGTTGCATACTCTAGACATTTATTACTATAATATAGAACCTCTGAACTTTCTCCTTGACCATCACTTGCATTTAAATGTAGTTGTCATATCCTTCACTATTAACTCTAGGTATTTTAAGATTTTTTATCACTCTTAGTTTTAAACTATCTTTCAGGACATATTATTACATCTACTTTATATCCTTCTTTTATGAATGTATCTACTAATACTGATGCCAATGACTTATTATATTGATATTCGTTAATCACTTCATCAGTGAAAGTAGATGCCCCATTTTTTAAAATACTGTGTCCTACTGTCATACATATTTTCATTATTTATTTTCCTCCTTTAACTGCTTGTAAGTTTGATTTATACCTATTGATATGCCACACAAATTACACCTTATAAGACTGCATCAGCATTTAATTCTAACATCCATACTAAGAAACCTACTCCAAGTATTAGTAATATAACTGGAATATACTTATTATATAATTGCTTATATTTCTTAAAACCAAACCTTAAAACATTAAGAGCAACCACTAATAAAAGCAGTTGCTCTGGTATAAAACTTATTAAATTATTCATTTTTATCCCCTGCAAAGTATAAAATTCAACTTCAATGGTCAATATCCTTCAAAAATTATTCCACAGTTACAAAATAATACAAACTTTCACTAAAAAAAGAACTCTTGTTATTGAGTTCTTTAATACGCTTTTATGGGTATCCTAAATTCTTTTGTTTCCATATTATCAGCTGATAATACTACTTCTATATACGCTTCTTTTTTAAGCATAACACAATTTTTAAAATTAAATTGTTCTATTCTAAAATTTATTCCTTTATGAATTGTAGTATTATCTTTTGGGTGCCATCTAAGCTCTTTATTTATTTGTTCAAAATTATTATTTTCTCCAATATCTACTTCCATATTAATAAATTTCAAACTTAATATAGGGCTTTTTGCAACAATAGTACTTTTATTTTCTATTACAAAATCAACTAAGTTGTTACTATGAATTTCGGCATAAACATTAGATTTATCATCTATCTTATTTGAATTAAGTCTAATATATCCATTACCATTTTCATAATAATCACCAGCCATATTATTCTCATTATTTCTTCTATATTTTAATATCAATTTGGCTTGTTTATTAGATTCCATAAAAGCCATAATTGATATAATTAAGGCTGCTATTGCTGCAAATGATGCAATTACAGAAATTATATTTACATAGTTACCAAGAAATTCATTAAACTGATTGAGCATATCTTTTTCTCCTTAAAAACATTCCTTTATCTTATTATAGTTGTATAATATTTTTTACATTTATTTTTAATTTATTACACAAACTTCTTGTATAAAAAAAGACCATCTATAAAGATGATTCTCTAGACTAAGTATCTATGTTTTTGTTTATACTCTGTAACAGCATCATTTCATGCATCTTGCTCTCTTATTCCCTTTTCTCTAGCAATTCTTTGTGCTATATTTCTAACTAATTCAGCACTTTTTAATATTCCTATACTAACCACTTCCTTATCTCTATTCTACATTATACCATATAATAGAGAATAAAGCTAATTCCTATTAAGTTCTGTTACTCTATTTCATAAATTCAAAAACTTAATCTCATAACATATTTACCATTCTCATTTTAATTTATTGTATAAAAAAAGACCATCTACTAAGATGACCTTTTAACTTAATCTATTTTTATAAAGTTTTTACAGCAGTTCCATATGCAAATATCTCAACAACCTGTTTTTTACTTGCAAATCCATCTGCTACAGCAATACGATATTCAAATTGACAATTAATTATAGCATTTCCACCTAACTGTTCACATTTTTTCTTTAATTGTTCCTTTACTCCTTTAAATGCTGAGTTTGGGTCTGCACTTCTAAAAATACCTTCCTTATGAGAGTCTATTGCAAATATAGCATCTATAACCCCATATTCTTCTTTAATATCTCCAGTACTTATAATCATATTTATATCCTCCAATACCTTTTTCTTTAATAGTAGTCTAAATTATATGATATTTCAACAAAATCAATAATACTTTTCTACTACCTTAAAAAATTTAAAAAACCAGCTTACTGAAAAACTAACCTTTCCAAAAGAGGAGATGCTAATAGTATAAATCTAAAATTATGATTATAAAATTTAGAACGGTTAAACTTTCTAAATTTACTTACAATTTTTATGTAAAAAGTTATGCCAAAATTAACTTTAATGCACTCCAAACAAGTATCAGTGCCATAGTAATGTTAAACACCCTATAATATCTGTTGATATATTTTTTCAAAAATCCTCCTGCTAGAGCCCATGTTATGGTTCCAGAAATTCCTACAATAGAACTACAAATAGCAGTTACCAATAAAAATACAATCGACTTTGACACAGGAATTACATATCCCATATAAACAGTGATACCATACAAAATAATTTTGACATTGACAAATTGTAGAATAAATCCTGACCAAAAAGATTTTGTTTGTGTTTTATTTTCATCATTTGGTCTACTCTTCGCAACATGAATTGCCAAATAGATAATATATACAGCTCCTATGTATTTCATGGTATCAATTAATGTTGGAATAAACTTTGACAATCCAAAACATCCTAAAGCGCATATAATCATAACACACACAAATCCAGCACTAATACCTATAATCATTGATTTTCCTTTTTGCCATCCATTATTACTTATTGTATTTAATGCAAGAATGTTATTTGGCCCTGGTGTAAAACCTGTTACAAAAGCATAAGGTAAAAAAGATAATAAAATTTCACTCAACACTTGTAATCACACTCCTTTTATATTATAATACTTTAAATTAAATATTTAAACAAATCGAAATATTTAAAGTTATACTTTAAAATTATTGAACTATACAGGAGGAAAACATGTATATTAAATACCTGCAAACTTTTAAGACTATTGTTGAAGAAGGTAGCTTTTCAAAAGCAGCAGACAAACTGAATTACACACAATCAACAATAACTTTCCAAGTACAACAGTTAGAACAGGAATTATCTGTACATCTTTTCGAAAAAATTGGAAGAAGGATGGTGTTGACTAAGATAGGAGAAAATCTAATCCCATATGTTAATGAAGTGCTCTCTTCATTTGATAAAATGAAAAACTTTGGTACAGACCTTTCTGAACTACGAGGGGATTTACATATTGCAATCGCCGAAACATTACTTTGTTATAAAATACCTACAATACTAAAACAGTTCCATGACCTTGCACCAAATGCTCGCTTGTTTCTTCGCTCAATGAATTGTTATGATATAAGAGATTCATTACTATCAGGAAGTATTGATTTGGGACTATTTTATCAAGACATTGGTGGAATTGGAAATTCTATTTATACCTATCCAGTTGGAGAATACTCACTTACATTAGTGTCTTCACCAAAGATAAAAAATCAGTTTCCAGATTTTATTACTCCAAATCAACAATTAAAAATACCATTTATAATAGATGAGAATAACTGCATTTTTAGACAGATATTTGAGACATATTTACGAGAAAAGGATATTACTTTAGACCATACAATTGAACTTTGGAGTATCCCAACAATTAAAAATTTAGTGAAAAATGATATGGGTATATCTTATCTCCCCACATTTACGATAGAAAGTGAAATTAAATCAGGAGATTTATGTGAAATTAAAACAGATTTAAGTAGTAAAACTATCACAGCTGTATGTGCACATCATAAGAATAGATGGATTAGCCCTCTTATGCAGTTATTTATTGATTTAGTTACTGCAAATGAAAAATAGTAAAACAATAAATATATAAAAAAAATAAATATGACATAATTAACCACTCAACTTCTCAATTTAAAACTTTGTAGTTATGAATATGCTTTAGATATGAAAAAGAAGGTAACAACTATACTTAGTTGCTACCTCCTAATCTTCTTTCTCATTTCTTTTTTCCCAAACTCTACTGAAATATCAAAAAATGATGATATATTCTCAGTAAAAAACTTATTTTTATGATATGCAATATCAAATGTTCTGCATAAGTTAATGCCTTCAATATCACAAGACCATAAAAGATTTTTCTTTAAGTAATCTTCAACAAGAAGTTCAGATATAACAGCAATACCAAAATTATCTGTAACTGCTCTCAGGATAGCTTCAGAATTATAACATGACCATCTAATATTCATTGGTATTTTTAATTCTTTCAATTGATTTTCTAGTTGCGCTCTTGTTCCACTTCCCAGTTCACGCATAATTAATGGCTGGTTTGAAAGCTCTGAGACTTTTACTGAATCTCGATTGTAAAATTTATGCTTATTGGAACATACAAGTACAAGATGGTCCTTAATAATGCTTTTTACCACAATATCTGGATGATTAATCTTACCTTCTACAATTGCAATATCTAATTCACTATTAAGTAATTTTTTTACAATTAAGCTTGTATCTTCAACAAACACTTCAGGTTCTACTAAAGGGTTTCTTTTATATAACTCTAATATTATTGGACTTATTACACAAGTACCAACAGTTACTGTTGCTCCAACTCTTATTCGAATATTTTTAGCACAATGTTTCATACAATCAATCATCTCTTCATTTATAGATAAAAGATGCTTTCCATATCCTAGAAGCTTTTTTCCTGCTTCAGTTAAGTATAGTTTTTTTGAAATTCTATCAAATAATTTAACTCCATACTCTTTTTCTATTTCCGAAATAGCTTGACTAACCGACGACTGCGTAATATACATATTTCTTGCAACTTCACTCATTTTACCACATTCAGCAACCCTTACAAATATCTCCAAGCTACGAATAGTCATATTATCACGACCTTACCAAATATTAGTAAATACTTATGATTTTATTAACATTTTAGTATTTTACAAATACATTGTCAAGAACTATAATTTTAGCATAGAGTTATAAAAAGGATTGGAGTGTGATATTGTGAAAGTATTAATTATAGGTGGAGTTGCTGCTGGAACAAAAACTGCTGCAAAAATAAAACGTGAAATGGGTGACAATTGTTCTGTTACAATCCTAAATAAAGGCGAACATATTTCTTATGCAGGCTGTGGCTTACCATATTATGTTGGTAAGGTTATTGAAGATAAATCTTCTCTAATTGTAAATACACCTGAAAGCTTTTCTAAACTAACAGGAGCAGAAGTTCGCTGTGGAGTTGAAGTTACATCTATTGATAGAAAATCAAAACAAGTAATTTTGAAAAAGATTTCAACAGGAGAAGAAGAAACTATCAGTTATGATAAACTTGTAATTGCCACAGGAGCAGACCCAATAAAACCACCAATACCTGGAATCGACTTATCTGGAGTATTCTTCATGCGTACTCCAAATGATGCGATAGCATTAAGAGATACTGTGGAAGATGGAGTCAAGAGAGCTGTTGTTATTGGTGGAGGCTTTATTGGTCTTGAAATTGCTGAAAATCTTTCTGCTATGGGCATACGTGTAAGTGTTATTGATATGGCTGAACATGTTATGCCTGGATTTGATACCGACTTTGCTGAATATGTTGAAAATCATATGGCTGATAAAGGTATCATGATTTTCACAGGCGACCAAGTTATAGGTATTGAAGGTGAAAATAAAGTAGAAAAACTTCGTACCAAAAATAGAGTTATTAAAACAGATTTAGTGGTTATGTCAGTTGGAATTCATCCTAATACAGCCTTTTTAAAGAATACGGATTTAGAATTTGCTCCAAATAAAACACTTATAGCAGATGAATTTATGCTTACAGCAGATGAAAATATATATGTAGTTGGAGATTGTGCTTATGTAAAAAATGCTTTGACAAATAAATCTACATGGTCACCTATGGGTTCATCTGCAAATCATGAAGGTAGAATTTGTGCTCAAAATATAGCCGGAAAATCTAAAACTTATAAAGGTGTTCTTGGAACAACTGTAGTCAAATTACCAGAGCTTAATGTAGGAAAAACAGGCTTAAGCAAAGAATCAGCTAAAAAAGAAGGTTATGATGTTTGCTCTGTTACTATAGCTACTGATGATAAGGCTCATTATTATCCTGGTGCATCTAATTTTATAATAAGAATGGTTGCTGAAAAACATACTAGAAAGTTATTAGGTGTTCAAGTTATGGGCCCTGGTGCAACTGATAAGATAGTAGATATAGCTGCTACTGCAATAACTTTAGGAGCAGATCTTTATTCATTAGAAAGTATGGACCTTGCATATGCACCACCTTTCTCAACAGCTATTCATCCTTTTGTAGTAGCAGTAAACGTGTTACAAAATAAACTCGATGGAGATCTTGATAGTGTTTTACTTGATGAAATTGAAGATTTTGATAGCTGGACTAAACTTGATGTTTCAAAAGTTCCTTCTATTCCTAACCTACGTTATTTACCGGTTGGTGAAATTAATGGAGAAATTGAAGGTCTTTCTAAAGATGAAAAGATTCTTCTTATATGTGCAAAAGGTAAAAATAGCTACATGGCTCAAAATCGTTTGAGACGTTTTGGTTATACAAATACAAAAGTCCTTGAAGGTGGAATACTATTTTATCCAAATCTTAAAGTAATGGAGGATTAATTATGAATAATATTACAGCAGAACAAAAAAAGGAATTAAAAGGTAGAGGTTTTTTACCAAGTAGGGATGGAGAACATTTTGCTGCACGTATAATAACTGTAAATGGTGTAATTAACACATCACAAACAAAAAAGATTGCTGAGGCTGCCGAAAAATTTGGAAATGGTCAAGTAGCATTTACTACTAGATTAACAGTAGAGTTACCTGGTGTAAAGTTTGAAGATATTGAAGCTTTAAGTGAATTCATTGCCAGTGAAAATTTAATCACAGGTGGAACAGGTTCAAGAGTTCGTCCTGTTGTAGCATGTAAAGGAACTGTTTGTGTTCATGGGTTAATTGACACACAAGCACTAGCTGCTGAAATTCATCAAGAATTTTATAAAGGTTGGTATGATGTAAAATTACCTCATAAATTTAAAATTGGTGTTGGTGGATGCCCTAATAATTGTATTAAACCTGACTTAAATGACCTCGGAATTGTCGGTCAACGTGTACCTGATTATGACCCTGAAATATGTGTTGGATGCAAAAAATGTTCTGTTATGGAAGTCTGTCCTGTCAAAGCAGCTAAATTAACAGATAAAGGAAAGCTTGAAATAGATAATAATTTATGTAATAACTGTGGTAAATGCATAGAAAGTTGTAATTTTGACAGTATTGAAGAAAAAGAATCTGGCTACAAAATATACATAGGAGGAAAATGGGGCAAATCTGTTCGCCCTGGAACACAAATTGATAAACTATTTTCAAAAGAGGAACTTATGACTTTAATTGAAAAAGCTCTTCTTTTATTTAGAGAACAAGGTAAAACAGGTGAACGTTTTGGAATTACTATTGACCGAATTGGTGTTGATAAATTTATAGAAATGCTTTTATCAGATTCTGTATTGGAAAGAAAACAAGCTATACTTGATGCTCCTTTACATCTTAAAGGTGGAGCTCAGTGTTAATAATACGTATTTTAAATTTAATTTTTAAAAGCATATTTAGTGTATATAAACAACCTATATAAAAATAATAGATTAGTTATATGCCAGATAGATATAGATACAAAGGATTTGTAAATATACATTCTTAATGCATCTTTATAAATCCTTTCTTTATCAAAACTGTATACTTATTTTATTCTAATTATATAAAAATATATAAGAACTAAAAAGAGTTAATAAAAGTAATAACCATTTTATATTCATATTTTTATTAACTTTATATACTTTATTAATGAATATATCTATATCAAATTCGTAATTATTGATTTAATTTATATTTATATATATTAACACTCTTTTCAATATTTGTTTATATAACTTTATATATAAACCATGACACAATAAAAAGACCTAGATATTAATCCAAGCTCTTTAGTATTAAATTAATTTTGAATTGTATTAATTGAAAAGTTTACTATACCACTATTTCCGTTTTCATTTACAACCAGATACCAAGTTCCTGTATTAGGAACTTTCATTCTGCATGGAGTTTTCTTGGCAAATCCACCGTAGTAATCATAGTTTCTTTGATTTTTAAATTTAACATAATTTATATGATCTAATAATATCACATTAGCTTGTTTCTCCAAATTTACTTCTACAATATCTCCTTTTTTCAGATGCATCTTACTATAACTATATTCCATTTAATTAACCCTCCACAATTGAATAACTTTTCTCATTTATTACATATTAGTCCTCTATATCTGAAAATTTATTTAAAATATTATAAATACTATATAATTACATTCTTAACCAGCTCTAACCTTATCTACTACAATCCAAAGTTTATTTAAAATATTATTAGCAACAATTTTTCCATCCCATATTGCTTTTTCATCCTTATTTTCTAATAGAGCATAATATCCAGAGTCAGAACTTTCATCTTTATAGATTGTAACACAAAATTCTTCATCACTATATCCAGGTCTATCTTTAAAGTCTTCAGATATTTTACATTTTATTATATATCCTTCTAATTCTTCCTCTATAAACAAATTAATTCCTCCAATCTCTATATTTTTACTAATTATACCATATTATGTCATAATCTATGTATTTTATAGTAAATTTCTATTTTTTCTTTATTTTATAAGAGCATTATATAATTTTATACTTTTTTACTTTATATTACATTCATTAATTCTTTTATTTTCTTATATATTTCTTTATAATTAATATATTTTTTTATTAGTTTGTGCAATCTTATAG